>JAGRAG010000084.1 GCA_020435025.1 Bdellovibrionales bacterium
TTTCCCCCGCAACTAAAGGGTGGAGTTTACAACGCTTAAAAAGTGTTGAAAATCCTTTTTGTCTTCACTTGTTTTTGAGGCTGAAGCTCTAAAATGGCCAAAAGCTGCCCTGTTCTTCCTGAGATCGCCTTCATCCAAACCCCAGCTTTCCTCTTATTGACCTCTTTTTGCTCTGGAACTAGCCTCTTTTTTATCTCAGAAGGCACCTGGCCATTCCTTAACAGCCGTTCATTTTTTCCAACCACAGTCAGCCCTTTTAAAGTAGGAAGCGACTCCACAAGTGGGATAAAGCTTTCCGGAAAACAGGTTTTCAGTGGCAGCACATTCTGCCCCTCCTCCCGCATCAAGTGTACCGCCGCCTCTAAGTCGTCCAAAGGGATCGCCTCTCCAATTTGATAGGGATGAGAATACACTCTACGAAGAGAGGTGAGGGTGGCCCCGACACGAAGGTTCTCCCCAACTTGAGAGGACCAGGAACGAATGAAACTCCCCTTACTGCACTTCATCTCTAACTGAAATGAATCGGCTTGAATCTCAATCTCTTTGAAATCAAAAAAGGACATTTCCTTTGAAGGCCAATCAATCTCAACACTCTTTCGGGCATATTCGTAGAGTTTTTTGCCATCCACTTTTTTTGCTGAAAATTTAGGGATCAACAACTCATGGGACCCTTGAAGAGACTCGATCGCGGATTGAATCTTTTCCATAGGTATATCGACGGTCTCCTTCGAAAGCACCTCACCTGTGCGGTCCAAAGAATCCGTTCTTACGCCCAGTTGAACAGCCAGAGCATATCCCTTATCCCCATTTAAAAGATAGTCTGAAATTTTGGTCGCTTCTCCAAGCAGCAAAACCATCAATCCTGATGCCATGGGGTCTAAGGTTCCAGTATGCCCGACAGCCTTAATTCCTAAAACTCTTCTTATCCGAGCGACGACGTCGTGACTGGTCATACCTTCAGGCTTATCTACCAACAACAGACCGTGATATTCGGACGGCACAACGCTTTTTAAATGGCGCTTTTGCAGAACTTTTGAGTTCTCAACACTTTCACTTTGCGACAAAAAGCCTCCTGAAAGCTCTAAAAGAGCCTCAATTTTCTCTCTTTGTTGATTCTATTATTCTTGCTGAGAAGAGACTTTTTTCTCTTCCTGCTCCTGAAGATCGTGTAAAATCGCGTCTATTTTCATGACCTTTTCCATACTCGTATCCAAAAAGAACTTTAACTTTGGACAATACCTCATCACCAATCGACGATGGATTTCTTTTTGAATATCGCCAGCATAACTTTGCAGGCTTTCCAAGGTAAACTCAGCATCCTCTATAGAACCGAACACACCGACATAGACTTTTGCCTGACGCAAGTCTTTAGAGACAATCACTCGACTGACTGACACCAGTCCTTTTAAGGGACCCTTAAATCCGCCCACCAGGTAATTTGCAATCACCTGATGAACTTCTTTTTCCACTTTCTGGATACGACGATTTTCACCACTCACTACTCTAAAGTCCTTGCCACTTCTTTCATTTCATAGGCCTCAATCATGTCGCCCACTTTCAGATCGTTATAGTTTTCAATGCCTATACCGCACTCATATCCTGAAGCCACTTCTCGGACATCATCTTTAAAGCGCTTCAGACTGGAGACCTTACCCTCATAGACCACACGACCATCACGAACCAGTCTTAAAAGGTTGGATCTCGCAATCTTTCCATCCACAACACTGCAACCAGCAATTGTACCTACCTTAGGAACAGAAAAGACTTCTCGAACCTCAGCCGCACCGAGAGCGGTTTCTACGACATCCGGCGAGAGCATTCCGCTGAGAGCTTTCTTAATATCATCAATCAATTCATAAATGATGTTATAACACTTAATTTCCACACCACGTTCTTTTGCCAAGGCCGCAGCTTTGACATCGGGTCGTACGTTAAACCCTATAATCAGGCCCTGAGCCGCAGAACTTAATAGAACATCAGATTCTGAAATACCACCGACTCCCGAATGAACAACTTTAACAGAAACTTCCTCATTTCCTGCCTCAGCAAACATTCCCTTAATAGCTTCAGCACTTCCTGCAACATCCACTTTTAGAACAATAGGAAGCTCTGATTTGCCTTCGGTTTTTACATTCTGAAAAAGCTCTTCCAAGCTCATTTTAGAATGAGGTGTCGCCGTTTCAGCCTCTTTAATGGCCATTCTTAACTGTGCCAATTCAAAGGCCTCTCTTTCAGACTGAGCCACATGGAACTTGTCACCGGCTTGAGGTACCTCTACCATTCCTGAAATAGATACAGGATCGCTCGGATAGGCTACGTCAACACGTGTTCCTTGATCAGTAACGATCTCTCGAACTCGACCGGTCGTCGTCCCAACAACGAAATAATCGCCTTTATGGAGCGTTCCCTGTTGAACCAAAATAGTCGCAACATTTCCTCGCCCCTTTTCCACCTTGCTTTCAACCACTACACCTTCAGCAGAGCGATTCGGATTGGCCTTCAGCTCTTCCATTTCCGTAACCAGCAATATCTGTTCAATCAATTCTTCAATGCCTTCGCCTTTCAAAGCCGAAACTGGACAATAAATCGTCTGCCCACCCCAATCTTCAGGAGCAAGGCCATGTTCGGAAAGCTGCTGCTTGATACGATCCGGATTGGCTCCAGCTTTATCCATTTTATTAATTGCGACAATCACTGGCACTTCAGCAGCTTTGGCGTGGTTAATAGCCTCCAAAGTTTGAGGCATCATTCCATCATCGGCAGCAACGACAATCACAACGATATCTGTTGCATTAGCCCCTCGTGCTCGCATTTCTGTAAAAGCGGCGTGACCAGGAGTATCTAAGAAAGTCACAATTCGACCTTCCCCAATATCTACTTTATAGGCACCAATATGCTGTGTGATACCACCAGCTTCTCCAGAAACTACATTCGCTTTTCGAATTGTATCTAACAGAGTCGTTTTACCATGATCCACGTGCCCCATAACTGTCACAACAGGAGGGCGTGACACAGGCTCTGCACCCAAGTTTCCAAAAATAATTTTTGAAACGAGTTCGTCTTCTGACAAAACCGTCTTTTTGACTTCATAACCATACTCAGGCGCAATCAGCGAAACCGTATCAAAATCGACAGAGGAGTTCATATTTACCATCTCCCCTAAAGACATCAATTTTCCGATCAATGCCGGCACCTTAACACCTAATTGATGAGCTAAATCTTTAACAGAAATCTCTCCACCCAGTTCGACAACACGCTTGTGAGCCGCAGGGGTTGTGATTCTGGTCTGTTTTGAGTCCTGACTGGGCAACTTCTTTTTCTTGGGCTGAAAAATCACCTCTCGTTTTCTAAAGTCAGAAGAGACAAAATTAGCCACAGGAGCTTCTCGCCCACCTCCAGCTGCGTTAGCCGCTCCCACACCCTTAGCTTTCTTTCCAAACTGATCTCCACCACGTTTTCGAGAGGGTTCTGGAAAATCAGGGACCATTGGCGTTGCCGCAACAAATCCCGTCCGTAGATTTCTTGGACCAGCCTTTTCACTGCCCTCTGGAGCTTTTCGTCGAGCTGCCGTGGCAGGAGCGCTACTGGCATTCCCTCCTTTAGCGTAGGATTTTACTTTCGTTAAATCCATTTTCCCAACTATGTTTCGTCGTGGCTTCGCTGAGGTTCTTTCCTCTTTGCCCTCTGAAACTTCCGAACTCTCATCCATCTCAGAACCCAAAGCTTCACTAGCGGACGAAGCCACTAGCTCTTCTGTCTCTTCGGATACGAATGACGTCTCCACTTCTATCGATGAAGATTCCATCACCGCTTCCGCAGCTGCTCGATTCTCTTCAGATATCATTTCCGCTGTAGCTTCCGCTTCTTGCCGTTCTTGCTCTTCTCTCGCTTTAATAGCTTCAGGATCATGAACCTTCTTACGACGAATCACACGCTTTTTAGCAACAGCGGCCGTGGACTTCGGTTTTGCCACAGGTTCACTACTGCTACTGATAGTTGTAGATGCTTTCTTTACCGCCGCAGTTTTCTTTACAGCTTTCTTAACGGCCTTTTTCGCTACTTTTTTAGCAGCTTTCTTTGCCGTCTTTTTTGCGGCCGTTTTCTTTTTAGCCGTTTTCTTTTTAGCCTTCGCAGGAGCTGTTTCAGCGTCTAACTGACTTCGAATTTGAGTGATCATCTCATCATCAAGAGAAGCCATATGACTTTTAATGGGAAGGTTCCACTCTCGGATCTTATCCATCAAAGCCAACGTTTCAATACCTATTTCTTTTGCAAATTCGTAAACCTTCATTTCGCTCAAGGATTCTCCTTAGGTGATAGTCTCGTCGTGTTCATCGCTTCTACTCATTCCGAATCACTGTCTTCGGTTTCAGAAACTTCCTCTTCTGAAACTAAAGAGGCCGTCTCTTCATTTGCATCAAGTCCAGCAGAACTCTCTGCTTTGTTTAAAGCTTCCATCTCTTTTCTTAGCAGATCATCTGCTTTGTCTCTAGCAGACCCTGATTCTACAGAGGCACCTGCAACGGTCGGAGCCGTTGGGATCTCTTTACCCTCTGCAGCATATTGTGCCAACAAGTCCTTACAAGTTTGGATCAGTCTCTCTGCTTTTTCTGGATCATCATATCCAGGAATATTCATGACCTCTTCCGCATCTGTTTCGGCAATACTTTGGAAGGAGCCAAAACCTGATTGGAAAATACTTTGCGCCATCGTCTCCGTCATTCCCGGGATCAACATCAAATTGAATATGGCTCCAGAAGTTCTGGCGGCCGCATCGGAATCCGAAAGTATATCCAGCTTCCAACCTGTCAGCCTCGCTGCCAACCGAACGTTTTGCCCTCTTTTACCAATAGCTAAACTTAACTGACTATCAGGAACCACGACTTCCATTGCTTGACCTTGTTCATCAACGAACACTCGAGAGATCTCCGCAGGAGCCAACGCATTACAAACAAAACGAGCCGGGTCTTCATCCCAATTCACAATATCAATTTTTTCACCACGAAGTTCTTGTACAATATTTTGCACACCACTTCCCTTCATACCCACACAAGCACCGACAGGATCGACGGAGGGGTCTTTACTTCGAACAGCAATCTTAGCTCGGAATCCTGGTTCTCTGGCCGCTGCCATCACTTCCACGATTTCATCATAAATCTCAGGAACTTCTTGCTCAAAAAGCTTGATCAAATAACGAGAATCAGCCCGTGACATAATGATCTGTGGTCCACGATTCGTCTGACGAACCTCTGAAATATAACCTTGAATGCGATCCCCAGGTTTATAAACTTCACCCGGAATCTGCTCTCTAGGAGGGATATGTGATTCTGTACGCCCCAAATCAACAACAATAGCGCCTCGTTCCACTCGACGTGCAATCCCAGAAGCAATTTCACCCTGGCGCTCTTCAAATTCACTAAAAATAATTTCTCGCTCAGCATCTCGAACTTTTTGCGTAATAATTTGTCGAGCCATTTGTGCAGCAATTCGACCAAGATCTCCCGTTTCTAAACGAGTTCCCACCGAATCATGGATAGATACATCCGGATCAAGTAGTTTTGCATCTGATAATTTAATCTCAACTTCGTCATCAACAAAGTCTTCATCAGCGACCACTTCCATAAATTGGAAAAGTTCGACTTCACCGTTTTCTTCATTGTACTGAGCTTCGATATCTCTATAGGTTCCCCACTTTTTTCGAGCAGCGACTAACATCCCCTGAACGACGGCATCGACAACGATGGATTTATCGATCCCTTTGTCTTTTCCAATTTGCTCAATCATACGGCTTAAATCTGAAAATACATTGTCCACTGACACGTTTACCTCTTTGTTTTACCTTTGTTGGGTTTTTTCTTTGGCCCAGGCTTTGTGTGGCTTTGGCCTCCAAAATCAAAAATCAACTTTGCACGATGGACTATGTCTCTTGGTACTGTCCACAAAGTTTGGTCTTTTTCAATCACTAAACTCTCATCATCTGCCTGACGTAATACTCCACGAATTTGACGAACGGCTCCTTTGGGAGGCTTTTTCCCTTCCGGAACTTCGATGGGGGCACTGGATTTCACCTCTATTTCTTCTCCCAGATATCTTTGAAAGTGCCACGTTCGACTCAACCGACGCTCTAAACCGGGGCTTGATATCTCAAGTTCATATTTATCTCCGGGAATAACATCTTCAACATCTAAGACCAAACTCAGGCCTCTTGAGATATCCGCACACTCGTCGACAGAAATAGATTCCTGCTTATCTTTCTTATCTGCAAAAACACGTAATGTGCGCTGTCCACCGTGGCCGACAAACTCCAAATCATAAAGAATGCATCCTTCGTTGACGCAGATTTCCTGTGCAAGAGCTTCCAATCGCTCCATAACATCAGATGACAGCATTCTTTTTCCTCATTTTTAGTCTTTACAAATAAAAAGAGGACCTACCAGGTCCTCTCAACGCCTAATTTGATAACAAAATCTTTTAATCATTGCAAGGATTTATCTTAGGATAATGTGAGAGACAGCAAATAGGCTGTTTCGCCTTTTCCGTAATAATCTTTTCTTTCTCCGACTTTTTGAAATCCCACTTTTTGGTAAAAGGCTAAAGCGGAAGTATTGCTCTCATGCAGTTCCAACCAAATCTCATTAACATCTTGATTTTTCTTAATTAATTCCTGAAACAACGCTAACATTTTCCCTTGATTTTGATGATTCGGATCGGTGGCCAAAAGGTCTATCTCCACAAGCTCTCCTTGCTTCCTGTATAAGATAACGGCGCAAAGATCCCCACCCTTCCACAAAGCCAACGATGGGTCCCTGTCGATATGCCGTCCTAAAGATCGAACACCCCAGGTATGTCCACCTATTGATCCCTGACTCTGTGAGTTAGCCCTTTCCCACAGCCGGTGCACAAGCCATTCATCCCCTGGCTGAAGGTTTCCTATACTGATGTCCGCCACTTTATCGGGCATTAAAGCTCCACGAGATAGCGATTCACCTTGTACTTTCTTTGTAAAACATCAAACCAATCCTTTAGGCGTTGCTCCACTTGTCGCTTTTTTAAAAAAGCCCGAATGTTTTTTTCAAAGGACTCATACGGAAGTTGCCCAAACTGGGAACGATTTTCTTCGAAATAAGCACGAACTTCACTGTCCGTAATGGGAATATATGACGAATCTATACGAAAACGAATAAACTCCTTAGAGCGCAATTTTCGTTGGATGATTTGTCGAAGCTCCCCGTGATCCACCTGAAGGTCTTTCCACTCAGCAACTGATTTCAATTTACTGACAGCTTTTTTCTCTGCCGTCAGCAATTCGTCATCTTCGATCTTTTTAGAGGAAAATTTTTGAGCTTCAAGATAAACAACCCACTCCATGAGCACTCCGGCGACCGCATCTTTCACAGACTTCTGCATCAAATCTTTAACTGCTTCTTTGCCGATAGGACCTTTACTAAATAGAGCTTGTTCTAGGAGATAGCTAATCGCCACTTCTCGACCTGTAACCACGCGATCTCCAACCCTACCCACAGTCGTCGAAATGACCTTCGGAGTCGCGGCGGTCCCTATAAAAAAGTGGTCACCTAAAGCAAAAATAACCAAAAAAACTATCCATTGCGGCAAAAACGATCCGTTCATTCCTTAATACTAGCCTCCAACCATGAAGACTGTCAGCAAATTGTCGGAGAGTTTGCGGAAAAGGCAAAAAAAAGGCTCCCCAACGGGGAGCCAAAACAAATCAGAGAGAGGCTAGAGGTGCCTCGCTCGGGTCCAATTTCATTAAAAAGAGGCTTTTGCAGAAAGTGTGAACATTTGATAGTTCAAGTCCTCAATGGGTTTTGTGTACGTATTTACGTATCGGCTTCCCAAATAAGGTGAGCTGGTTTTACTAGAAATGTTCATCATATATTTATAATCAAATCCGACTGTAAAATTGTCTGTGACATCGACATCAATTCCTGCCGTCACACCTAAATCAAAGGCGCGTGACTCTGCAGAACTTCCGGTATCGTAGCTTCCTGACCAGCTTGAGTAAAACTGACCATACTTACGATAAACATAAGAGACAATTCCACCGGCATTAGGACGAATTCGCCCTTTTAAAGGAGAGTAGGAAACACCCACACCCAAGTTATACTGATCTAACTCGGAGAAAATCGGACGTCCATAACTCCAGTAACCTTCATCCACATAATAGTTTGAATAGATAAAAGAACCTTCAATATTAAAACCACTGGCATCACGGCGTCCGAAGGCGAATCCCGTTGCAATATTGGCATCTATATTAGAAACGCCAGAATAGTCTGCGATACCAACCAATCCAGAAACATAGTTTTTAGCTTCTTCGGGTTTGTTTTTTTCTTCTTTTAAAGGATTAATTTCAGAGATGATCTCTGCCTTAAAACCTTGCAACTCATCAGCCGTCGCTGATTTTTCAGGCTCGACGGTTTGTACAGGTGCGACAGGCACAACAACGGGCACTGGTTGCGGCACTGGCTGTTCAACTTGTTCTTGAGCCGGTGCCTGAAAGCGATCCCCAAAAAGCCTTTCCGCTCTTCGTTTTTCATCTTCCATACGTGCTTGTTCTAAACGCTCGACAATCTGTGCTTCCGTAGCCGCTTCCGCCTGCTGACGACGCTCACGCATTTCATCGGCACGCGTTTTCACTAACGGACGAGCTTCTACATATGTGGTTGGCTGCTGCTGCACATAGGTAGATTGGGCCTGTTGCGCAGGCACATAATAAGTTTTATTTCCTGTTGGAGCGACCTGATCGGCTTCCACCATTTGTGGTTCAGGTTGAACCGGTACAGGAACCGATTCTATTACATTCGTTTGTGCTGAAGCCTGTATACTGGCCATTAAAACACAAACCCCTATCCAGTTTGTTTTGTACATTTCTGACTCCTCTATAAAGTCTCTGATTTGTAGGAGCTCTAACTCAATAAAATGAGAACTCCGCAGGCAAAGATAGCAAGACATATGCCGCAAATCAGCAATTTTTTAATTTTATGCGTTAAAGTGTTAAAATTACACAGAAACTTTCTATATCGACAAAAACTGCAGACCCAGTTTTTACAATTCTTCCTGAGTTTTTAACCTTAAAAGTGTGTCTCTAACCGACAGTTCATGAAGAATTTATAATCCAAATGGCCATTCTCTGACGACGCAAATTTGTGCTTCTAAAACCTATAAAATTTCAAATAGTTACATAAGCTCTTTCACAGCTCGCTTTGGCAAATAGTGTCAAAGTGCACCGATTCAAAAAGGATCTCTATAATTTTTTTAATTACACTTCTCCAGGCAAGCCTTCTGTGTATTGAGCTTTAAGGGCTGTCATCGAACTCTTTTACCAAGAAGTTTTTAAAAACTGTTAAAATTCTCTTGAGTTATTAGACCTCGAGCTCTAAGTTACGTCCTCAATTTGACCGAGTTTATAGCGGTGAAGCTTGAGTTTTTAGGCCTCTGTGGCGGAATTGGTAGACGCGCCGGATTCAAAATCCGGTTCTGGCAACAGAGTGGGAGTTCGATTCTCCCCGGAGGTACCACGCACCTACACGTTTTGATTAGGTGCGGGCTTCGGTTCTACAGTTCTACTCGGTAGATGAGGTTCTACGGTTCTACGGTTCGCCCAAAAAGGTCTTTCGATTTCGCCAAGAGATCTTGGAAGTCGGAACCCTAGAAGACCTAACTTATCTCCTAGACTTGAGTATTTAAGCGAGTCTTAACTTTCACCATAAGTTATGATTTTTAGAGTTCGCAATCACAATGCGAATGCTTTAAAATCTAATCAACAGTCATCTAGCTTTAATAACCCGATCCCCATTGGTCTCATTAATCTGTAAAAGCCCTGAACTACTACTCGTACAATTTAAAGCCCCCGATAATAAAATAACAGAACTACATCCAGTCCCACCAGTCCCTGCGCCAACCGATCCATTCGCATTGGTTAAGTACCTTCGATCTCCGGTAGACAAATCTACCGCAATCACTTGAGTCGGTATAACAGAAAGGGAAACATAGGCCTCTGACTCAGAGCTATTTAGTACAACCCCATTGGGATAGGACAAATTCGGTCCTAAACCCGTTCCAGAGTCCGACACAATAGTTCTGTCGCCCGTTAAAATATTGATTCGAATAAGTGCATTCAGATATGAGTCAACTATGTATAAATCCGTCTCTAGTTGATTTAAAAAAATTCCTTCCGGCTTCATAAGCTCCGGTCCAGCGCCCTTTGAAACACCAGACACCAGGGTACGATTGCCTGTAGGGATATCAACAGATACAATCTCGAAATCAGAAACAAACAAAGTGTCTTTATTAGAATTAATCACCAAATCTTTTGGCATGTAGAATCTTGGCCCAGTTCCAGTATAGTGATCCGACACAACTGATGATACACCAGAGTTAAGATCTACAGTAAAAACTCCACCAACAAGACCGTAGGCTTTATGATTGATGCTATCATATTCAATTTTTGCATTGTCACTAAAAGCGAGATTACCTGACGAGTGATAGGGGCTATAAATTGTACGAAACTTTCCCTGACTCACATCACTTTCATACACGGACTGCATATCCGAAATCAGCAGTTTAGAGAAATCTCGGCTGAACTCGAAAGTGGCCGAAAAAAGATTTATGAACTGACCTGTCACTGTCATGGGAAGCTTTGTTCTGTTTCCCGTACCGCGATCTACAACCACAATTTCACCATTATTCTGTAAGACATAAAGAGTTGTTGCCAAACCATTAACGGCAATATCAACAGCTCCTGTTAACGGATCCCCAGTTCCAACAATAAGACTAGTAACTATTGATCTAGCTCCTGTCGAAAGTGAAACTTCAAGAATTTGATCACCCGAGCTTGCTAATACAAACACTTCAGAGTCACCATCCGGCTTGGTCATTTTTAACACCGGTCCGCTCCAAGGGTCTCCAGAGCCAGCAATCATCCCAGAAATCTCACTTCGGGATCCCGTGTTTGCATTTACGGAAAAAACACCGAGATCGTCTAAAACAAATAGTTGAGAGTCAGTGTCAGCAATGACAACATCTCTCATTGAATTCAATTGTGGTCCCGAACCCGCTGACATACTAGAAAGTTCCGTTCGAGCTCCACTTGCAATATCGATTTTGATTATATAATTCGTTGTTGCATAAAAAAGAGTCCCATCGCCAGAATCTAGTTCAATATCAACGGAATTTGCTCCCAGAGAATCTAAAGCAATTCCAGGACCTCGAATCGTACTGGTTACAAAATCCGTTCCCGAGATGTGCTCTCGAATACCTGTTGTCATGTTCTGGCGATAAACAGAAAAGTTGCTTTCAACATAGAGGTACTGATTGTCACTAGACATCTCCATGGAAGACACATTAAGTTCGGGCATATTCGTTCCAGAAACTAGAGGAACAATTTCATTTCGACTTCCATTACTTAAATCAACACTTAAAAATGTTCCCAAAAGATAATCAAAAACAATTGCTGTATTATCTAAAATTGAATATACATCTATATCAGTTACACTTTTAATATTTGGTCCGGCTCCTGCGCGCACATCCGAGAGCAAAACGCGATTTCCTGAATCCAATTCAAATTGATTTAAGCTAGAACCAATCACGTAGCCTATTGATTTTTGATAGTTAAACGACATTCCGCGTGGATCGTAGAAATTCATGCCATTGCCTACTCCGTTGGTAGAAAATAAAACACGGGCTCCTGTCTGTAAATTCACTCGTAAAACACCATTAACAGAGTCAAGAGAGTAGGCAAATTTTTCGTCAGCATCAACATCAATATCGTAAGTTGTGAATTGGAAACCTATCCCTGGATGCACACTATTTCTAGATACAATAATCCGGTTTCCAGTTGCCAAGTCGACCTGAAAGAGAGCTTGCAAACTTCTATCATATACATATGCTTTTGTGGATGACGGAACCATAGCAATAGTACTAGGGTATGAAAAATTATCTCCCAATCCAACGGAAGAATGAGACAGATATGTTCGAACTTGCGAGACCAGGTCTACTAATATTAAAGCGTCCGAACTTGTACTTACAACATAGGCCTTTGTTCCCGATTCGTTTAAAACAAAGTCTGAAATTCCATTAAAACTCACTCCACTTCCTACTCCAGAAGAGGCAACAGTGGTTCGATCCCCCGTTAGAACATTCAACTCCATCAAACCAACGGAGGCACTTGAAGCAAGGCAATAAATGACATCGGGGTTGGGCCCGACATTAATCTTAGTAATGGTAAATAGTGATGGTCCAGAACCTACGGTTGAGCTTGCTATCACTTTTCTTTTCCCTGTCGATAACTCAACTTCTAAGATTGTGCTTAATACACTTACATAGGCTTTTTTACCGTCTTTAGAAACAGCAATGGCATCTGCACTTATCAGAGGGTCTTCAAAGGAATTCACTATAAGAACCTCTTCACTTTCAAAGCTTCCATATTTAACTTTTACACGTCCATCTCCCAGACAGTTAGATAGCGTCAATACGGGATTTAATCCACTGATGTCAGTCACTATGGGATCAGAACAACTCACATTGCCGGTAGTAACTGTCTCTAAGTGGGCCGTTTCAAGTGTCCTTTCTCCACTCAGATATGAAAGTTGAATGGTAAATGTCTCGAAGGAATTCGCCCGTTCTTTAGAAGGCTTTGCCAGGGAATAAGAATTGCTCGGACCCGAGGGGCCTGTTGAACCAAAAAGACTACCTCGTAGTCGATTATCGTCATTGCAACCTATTAGAATGCTGAATATGAAAGTTAAAAAGACGTACCGATACAAAATCATATCTAATCTTATCGGTTTAACATTTTCAGCACTTAAGTCTAGCGCCTCTTTTCTCAAAATAATACATTCATAAGTTTTTGGATTTATTGATTACTCAAACACCCATTAGGCATAGTTCTAAATACAGTTAACTAAGGAAGCAAAAAAAAGGACTTTTTAGATAAAAATTTACATATCGCCAAAGTAAGATTCTCACTTCAAAAACTCGAATTATAATTCAATCCAGAAGCGTAATCTCAACCAAGGTAAAAATAATCAATGATCTAGAAGTCCTACTTTCACCACTACTCACAAAGTATAACTATGACAAATAAAAACTATGTGAAATCTATAGCCACAAAAGAATTAAGAATCCAATTTACAAGTATTTATTCCCAATATGGAATACAAAGGGCACCAACCTAATAAACCCGTTACCATAGGGATAATTCCAATAAGAGCAATCGGAGTTTGTGGTCCCCAAAAATATAAAATTAAAACCCCAACTCCTACTAAAACTCGTACGATTCTATCAATATTTCCTTCATTTCTTTTCATAACTCCCTCCGAGAAATTTAACTTTCTTTTAGTCTAACTAAATAATTAGTTGTCCGTATGTGACATTTATCACATACCTAAATATTTAACATTACGAGACTATATTGATCTTTCCCTTAGACAAT
>JAGRAG010000085.1 GCA_020435025.1 Bdellovibrionales bacterium
TCGTTAATATTTGGTGTATTGGGGACGGGCTTTTTTTAACGGGTTATTTTTCCAAAAAGCGAGAAATATATCACTGTGGAATAGGTGAAAGTTTAGATCAGTATCAAACGCTCAAAATGGCGTACATCGACCCATTTGTTAAAATAGGTATTATTTTAAGAGACAAGATTTTCCGCTTTATTGGTATCATTTTTAAGTCTTTTTATGGCTCTAGATCTTTGACTGCGAGGTCTTCGCATTCTCCTGGAATGGATGAGAGCGGATAAGAGGGGCGGAGTTTAGAGTGAGTGGACGTGGTGCGCCGTCTCTTTTGAGCCAGAATAGCTGTTAAAATTAATATTATAGGTAGGCACGGGAGGCCTTTTGTTTAGTCTAAATTTGATGACTTCGAAAATTTAGATTACATTTGAAATCCCTTAATTTGTTGTCATTTTTGGTCCATACTAATAGTGTTTTAGAGATAGATTGTTTTTTAAGGGAAAATTCAATGAAGCATTACTTAAAAGCATGGCGATATTTTCTTATTTTTTTTATAATGTGTGGGTCGTTTGCTTATGCGGAGGAACCCAAGCCATCAACTCTGCTTCCTAAAGAAAATACTCAGGTCGTTTATTCATGTAAGTCTGACATCTCACCTTATAGAACGGAATATTTTTGGAAGGATCAGAAAAACACGCGTGTACTGGTGACTCAATGGTCGAAGTCTACAGAAAATGTAGATATCCGTTTAAACAGGATGAGAAGAGAAGTGGGGCTAGTAGATGAATGGAGTCATATTGTTAATTTTCCTCGTCACTTTATTACTTACTTTGGATATGTCGAGATGTATCCCATTTCCGAATCTTTAAAGAAGGTGACATCGCTAAAGCCTGGGGTTTATGAGGGAAAAGTAAAAATTAAATTAGCAAATTCTAGTGTCATCCACGAACGTGAAATGAAGGTTGTGATAGAGGCCGAAAAAAAAGAAAAGACAAAGTTCGGACAAATACCATTGGTTCCTATTAAGATATTTATTCCAAAAATTTTTAAGAATACTCCATTTAAATATCAAGTAGATTATTCTAAAACTTACCGTATTCACTTTAATAAAAAGTTGAGTTTGATACCTGGTAAAAGCATGGGAACAGAAGGTTATGATTGCAAGCTTTATGGTTTACAATATTTAAAAGTTCCTGCTAAACCAAAAGAGTTCAAGCTAGAGTGGCCCGAAAAAAATACTCGAATGAAGTATGTGTGCGAGGGTGTGTATAAAAAGGCCGAAATTAAAATTTTAGAAAATAAAGATGGTCAGGTAAAATATAGCTACATTGGGCCTTCAAATTTAAGAAATGTCGAAATCTCAGGAGAGCCTTGGAAGTTATATTATGGTGTCTTTAATCATCGCAGTGAAAATGATGGCAAGATTAAGAAAAAAATCAAACTTACTTTTGATCAATTGCCTTCTTCTCTTGTTGGAGATACTCATTTTAGACTCGGAAAAGCCGAAGTCTCTGCAAACGGAAAGGTGACAGATAATGCGAGCCTATTTTTATTTTCATCTCCGAAGATTGCAGTAAGTACAAAAAAAATGGGAAAGCTTGACCTTTATCCAGTGTATAAAGCCTCCTTCTCAGACGGTCGGCACTATATAACGGAGTATATGTATTCTCCGCAGTTAAAAGCTCCCGTAGTTTTTGAAATTGGAATTTTTAGACAAACAAAGTCGCCTTGGGTTCGTTGCGAGTTAATCTGGAAGGGATTGTCCATTTAGCCAAACAGAAGCATTATAGCTTTTTGTCTGACAAGGGGATCGTTTCTAAAAATTCAATAAGGACTCTAAAATCTTCTTCTGACTCATCCATCGGCTCATTCAAAGGCATTTTGGGAAGCTTTTCTCCCTTAATGTGAGCAATCGCCTTAGACCACATATTGTTTGTTTTAAGATTTATTTTGATTTCTTCAGCGGATGAGGCTTTGAGAAAAGGTGGTGGATAATTTGAGGGGCCGGAATGGCAGTCGCCACATCGCCTCTCAAGAACTTTTAAAGGTCCTGTTAAATCTAAAAGAGGCTTTTCATATAATACAGCGGGAGCGACATTTGTGCGGACAAGTTGCTGTTCTAGCTTAAAATAGGCGTCAATATTTATCTGTTTAACTAAAGCCAGTATAAATTTATTTCTTGAAAAGGTGTCATCTAGAAGAACATCTTTCAATAGTGAGGAGGGATTTAAAATTTCATTTTCTAGCCAATGGATCCATGATGAAGAGACTGCCAAATGGTCTTTATTGTTTTGCCAGATATTTTCCAAGAAAGCCAATTCGACATCTTTCTCTAGAAAATCATCTAGAAGTCGTGGAAGCATTCGCTCTAGCCTCTGCTGCACTCTGCTGTAACTGATGATCGGCTCTGGTTGACGCGGCGTAGAGGGATCTTCTTCAGAAGTTAGGGTTTGGCCTCGAAGAATCAGCTTTCTAAGCAATGTGGGGTCTGAATAATGATTCTGTAAACAGTTGTTTGTCTCTTGACAGTTTTTATCAATTCTTAAAAGAGATGGATCTTGAGCTAAAATAGGATTGTATTCTCCGATAAAAGAAGTGATGCGTTTAGGGGAATCCGGTGAAGCAAAGGCTTCAGAAATTCGATTAAAGAGTGGCAAATTATTTTTTGGTTCTTTAATTTTGAGACTCATTAGGAGGACAGCTTTTCGACACTCCAGTTTGTCGGAATCATTTTGGCAGAGATACTTCCAAACTTTCTGCGCCTCAAGAATTCGATTGGAATCTCTGACGCTTCCATCGAATTGCTGAACGAGAGATCCTCCTTTTCGAATGGGGATTGATTGGTAGTGATTTTCTTGGTTTACCTGAAAGACCCGGATCAGGCGCCCTAATGTAAAGTTGTTATTGGTGTCGTCCCACTGAGCAGGAGAAAAAATAGGGGCTTCGTTTTGATGGCATTTTGTGCAAAGAGTACGTTTGACGTAGTAAACTTTTGGATTGAGGTTGGGGCCATAGTCTTTGACTACTTGAAATTCAAACCTTCCAAGCTCTTCGTTATAACTTATGACTTCTAATTGTTTTTTCGGTTCCAAGTATCCAACGAATATTCTAGCTTCTGTCTTTGGCTTCGACATAAGATCATTATTAGATCTCGAATCAGAATGAACCCCAATTAAAGCTCTTGGGTATTGAAATGGGTTAAAAGGGATTTCGTTTTCGTATTCAGGAATAAGGTGTGGTTTTTGGATGGAGCGACCAAAGGGGACGAGGGTTGATACGGAGGCTTCTTCCGTAGATAGGGACTTTTTTAATCTCTCATAAGGAAAAGGCAATTTATGTGTGATTTCAGTATTTTGTGAGGTCGAAGAATAGAGCTTGTCGAAAAGAGAGCTGCCCAAGGGTGGCAAATCGGGTGATGGTTCTGCAGTAGCACTTTCGAAAGAGAGTCCTACTATTGAGGCTAAAATGAGGAGTGAGAAAATCAGTTTCATAACATTCCAATAAAGAAAATTGATTTATAGTTAAATATTTGTTGAGCAAAAATGGGGCCAATAAAAACGACATTAGACGTCCTTACACTTCTGATATGAAACATTATTTGGAAATGATTACTTAAAATGTCACTTTAGTTAAATAAGTACAGGCCCTAAAGAGTTTGTAAAAACTGAATTAGATCGATCCGATCCTGGTTTGACAGCAGATTTTTTCCATTTTTGATAAAAATACGCTCATCATGACCGTAATTACGCATTCCAGAGCGACGGCTGTCAAAAAACTTCTCTTTGTGAAGCTTCCATTCTCTGGGAGTTTTAGATCCGAGAGGGTATCCATTACAGGTGGAGTCAAAGTCTCTAGCCGTATCGATGGCATCCCCTGCCCAATAGGTCTTTGGCCTTTTCTTACTGGGAGTGAGTAGCACGCAGAGATTTGGAATAGAGTTATTATGAAGATAAGGCCAGCGGGCCCAAATTCCAACCAGTGGTGGTGGTACATAACCTTTTTGAGTCTGGATTTGGATTCCATTATTTCTGGAAATGGCCAGTTGGTTAAGTTGAACTAAGCTATTCATTGCTCTATATCTATGAGGATCGGTGCCGACGTCGATGACCTTCGTTATTTCAGGCATAATGACTTTATTGGTTTTGATTCTTTCTAAGAAGCTCAGTTGATCACTTTGGGGCAGGTCCCAATTTTTTTCATATTTACCATGGCATTTTGAACAGAGATTATTAAATATCTTTTGTCCGTTTAATAAAGAGTTCCATTTAAAGTGATTTTCTGCGGGAAAGAAGTCACTAAAGCTTGGAGCCTCATTGTGATAAACAGCATTGGTTAAATCTCGAATGATCTCTACATTGTTATCCATCCAGTTTTCAAGCTCACGGAGATCGCTGCCTCTGCCAATCTCATTCCATAAAATGTTGGTGAGTATCGGATTTCCTGAGACGACGGATCCGTCTAAGAGCCACTTGTTTTTGTATTTAACGTTCCACCAGACTCCAGGTTTCGATTCTGATGGCTTCCAAGCTAGTGGTTCTTCGTAGGGCTCAGTGTAAGACCAATAGTCCTTAGTGGCATAGGGGTCATCTCGGCGTCTTGCTAGAGATAAGGAAACGTGAGCCAAAGAAGTATCCAGGCCAAGTTGTATGGGTGCTTTCGCGCCGACGGACTGAATGTTTTCTTTTGTGTCCTGATATATTTTGGTCTCCGAAGGGCTTGCGGAAGTGAGCCATTTAAAAATAGAAGTGGGAGCGATGGAAAGGGCATTTTTCCCCATAACAAAAAAATTGTTGGCTCGTGGGAATCGATTTGTTAAGCCGATGATCTTTTTTCCAAATAAGTTGTGGGAGTGACATACGGCGCAACTAATTGTGAAGGCCTTCGCGCCATGTTTTTCGACAACAGTGAATCCCATTCTGTACTTTGGGGGTGAGTCTCCTTTATAGGGAACTCCATAAATTGGGTCATCAATATATTTTTCTGGATAGGAATGAAGCCCTAGCCAGTTCATTAGGTCATCAATAGAATTCATTTTTAAATAAGACCCACCCATTTTTTTTAAAAACCGCTTTAAAGGATCAAGCTCTTCTTCGGGAGACTTAAAGAAACTTTCAACAGGTTTTAGGGGAATGAGTAGGCCAGTCACTGTCACTGGATAGTTGAGTGCATATAATCGCCCTTGATATATACTCTTTTTTAACTGATTTTCAGTAAGATTATATGGATTTCGGAATCCATTTATGGGTACGGGAGTATTTTCTTTAAAGTCATAGGCTAAAGCTTTAGGGGTTTGAATAAGCAAGAATATAGAAAAAAAACCAATAAGAAGAAACTTCGTTCGAACCATATAGATATGGTCTCATTTTAAGTGGTCAGGTCAAAGACTTTTAAATTATTTGGGTTTGGTGGGAATTTTTGTATAATTCTCTTAATGTAATTTCACTTTCTTAAATTTGAATTGGATTTAAGGCTAGAAAAAGGTTTTAGAGACAAAGTGTACTTTAACAGTATTGAATTCATTTGCCTGTTTTTGCCGCTCGTTTTGGCAGGGTATTTCTTTTTTTTAAAGTTAGGCCGAGTTGCAATTGCAAGATCGTTTTTAGTTCTTTGTTCTCTGATTTACTACAGTTGGTGGAACATTGATCACCTGCCTGTACTTCTGTTGTCCATCCTTGTAAATTTTGGAGCAGGATCATATCTTCTTAAAGAAGAGAACGTAGCGTGGCGAAAAATAGCGCTATTTTCATCCGTATCTTTTAACTTGATCGTGTTAGGGGTATTTAAATATTCTACGAATTTGGTTGAGTATTTTTCTTTAGATTCTTTAACTGCGTTTTATCCAAATATATTGATTCTTCCGTTAGCGATTTCATATTTTACACTTCAGCAGATATCCTTCCTTGTGGACTCTTATTATCGAAAAATAAATAAAAATGAATTTGTTGGTTATGCGTTGTTTGTTTCTTTTTTTCCGCAATTATTGTCTGGTCCCATTGTTCGTCATGAAGTTCTTCAACAGTTTCATTCCAAGTGGAAATTCGTATTAAAGCGTAAGAACCTCTTATTTGGCGTGATTATTTTTTCAATTGGCCTATTTAAGAAGGTCGTGATTGCTGATCATCTTGGCGAGGATGTTCACAAAGGCTTTGATTTGGAGAGTTCTTATGGATTTCTTTCCGCATGGGTAGCTTCCTTATCGTTTCTTTTTCAGGTCTATTTTGATTTTTCGGCCTATGGAGATATGGCAATAGCCGTGGGTCTCATGTTTAACATTAGACTGCCCATAAATTTTTATTCTCCTTACAGGGCTTGCAGTATTATTGATTACTGGCGGCGTTGGCATATCACCCTGACTCTGTTTTTAAGAGATTATGTGTACATTCCATTGGGAGGAAATCGTAAAGGGATTTTTGTTCAGCTCGTGAATATTATTTTTATTTTTACTCTCTCTGGAATATGGCATGGAGCGAGTTTTAAGTTTGTTGTATGGGGAGTTTTCAATGGGATTGGAGTGGGTTTAAATGTATTATGGAGAAAGTATGGGTTTACTCTACCTCGGATTGTTTCGTGGTGTTGCACTTTTTTGTTCGTTTGTTTTCACTTAGCGTTGTTTAGATCTCCCGATCTAGGTTCAGCAAAAGCTATATGGATGAGTATGATTGATGTTTCTAGCATCGCGAATCGACTAAGTGAACACTCGGATATTTTGACAACTGACTTTTTTCAAAAGAAGCTGTTTGTGTTCAGTCTTCTTATGGGCGTTGTCCTTTTGCTTCCGAATGTGTATGAGTGGACCGGTTATCCAGCTCTTCAGAGCTCCCGTCGCAAAATTGTATTTTTGTCAGTAGTATCGGTGTTTTGCATGATTATCTCTTTGTATAAACTGATTAGTTTGCCGTATGTCAGGTTTTACTATTTTCAATTCTGAGGTATTGAGTTTGTGAAGAAAAAGCATTTCTATCAGTTGGCCCTGTTTTTTGTATTAGGTCTTCCCTTTCTTGTCATTGGGGGGGGAATCGTCGGATTTGTGGTTTATGATCCGCTTCAACTATTTCATAAACCTTACTTTCGAGCAGATACTTTACACGAAGATATGCATGTGCAAGCTCCCGGGTTGATACGCCATAGTGATTATAACTCTCTTTTTATAGGAAGCAGTGCCTTTCAAAACGTCTCTTTGGCTGAAGTGGATAAAATTTTTGGAGAAAAATTTTTGAATCTATCTCTTTTTGGAAGCATCTATTTTCACAGAAAGTACCTTTTTGATTTTATAAAAAAAGTGCATTCAGAACCTATCCATAAAGTTTTTTTGACTTTTGATTTTTATCGAGGGATTTCAGAATTAAAGGACGCCTTGAAAGACAAAGAAATTCGCCATCCTTTTTTGTACGATGAGTCTCGAATCAACGACATTAAGATATATTTCAATGCTCATTTTGTTAAATGTTTGGCAACTTGGTCCGAGAAGCCCAATTGTATCGGAAGAGCAGGGCACAGAGATTTCGTTTTAAGTCCTTTTTCTGAAGAAGAGAGGCTTCAAGAAGATATGGGTGGAGTGGAAAATTGGCCTCAGTACTTTCCGGAGAGAAGAGTCAAAGTTCTTCAGAAATTGGTTCGGCAGTTCGATAAACCTTATCAAGAAGGTGATGAGGTCAATGATCTGTACCAACATCAGATTTTTGAACCAATGAAAGACCACATGAATCGATATATATTGCAGATGGCCAGAGACAATCCTAGGACAGAATTTATTATGCTGATACAGCCCTCATCTCGTTTTCTTTACTCTGCTCTTTATAGAAATCGATCATATAGAACAAGTCGATTTCGTTTAGTTCGTAATTTGGTGCGCGCGTCAAAAGACATTTCAAATTTTAAAGTCTATGGATTTGAGGACAAGGAATTTCTGGACAATCTAAGTAATTATCTGGATCCGACACATTACATTCCTAAAGTTATAGATGATGTTCTTATGAGAGTTTCTCGAAATGAGGGTCTCATCACGGTTCAAAATTTAGAAGACTATATTCAAATAGCTTTAGACAAGGCGGAGAACTATGATAGTTCTCTTGACCTTGAAAGCATTCGAAAAACATTTCCCAGCATTCAGTAGTTATACTACTTACGTTCTCTTTTTAAGATGTATGTTCTATTAGCAAGGAAGGGCCCGCTTAGCGTGTTCTTTTCTCCTGTAGACCATTGTATGTCGATCTTCTCAACTTGCTTGTGTTGAGCTAAACCAAAATGCATTTGCAGTTGATCAAAGGAGATAAATCCACCTCCCAGCTTAAGTTCTCTGATTTGTCGTTTTTCCTCACTTTTCCCGTAGTAAATAATGATTTTCGTACCTATACCCATCCGGTTTCCCTGTTGATCCGATATTTTAAAAATAATCGATTGCCCTGTGCCATTATTGTTTCTATAGAGCTTTAATGGGCCATAGAGGCTCGTAGATAGAATATCTAAATCGCCATCGTTATCGAGGTCCAAGTAAGAATAACCATAGGTGTGCATATAATCTGTAAGTCCGAACTCGTCAGTGGCGTCCACGAAGCGCTTCCCCTGCTGATTGTGAAAGAAGCGGTTGGATGATTTTGAACTTTTTCTGTTAAGAATAATAAAGGATCCGTTGGCACTATAGATATCTTGCCATTCATCATTGTCTAGATCAGCAAACCTAGCTGTCCAAGCCCAGTAAGAGTCGTCCACTCCGTAATCTCTACTGAGATCAGAAAAGGTACCATTGCTTTGTTGAAGCCACAATAGATTGTAGTCGACTTGTTTTGGAAGTTGTTGGGCACGGTCTTGAAAGCTTTTATTTAAATCTTGAGAAGTATGAAACCGGCATAGCTTTTTGGTGGCCCAATAGCTATCTGGGATATTCTCACAGATTTCAGGATTGTGTTCTTCAACAGCCAGTCGGTTAAGGACTCCGATCAAGCACTTGTCTCTTAAAGAAAGATTCGCAAATTTTTTGCATTCGGCAGCGTCACGGTCACTTATTGCAAAGAGGGCTTGGATTGCGTTGTGGCAATTCCTGTTGGCCTTCTTGTTTTGAACGGGTTCACAGTAATCTGCGCCTTCACGAATGCGATTGTTTGGATTAAACGTTACAGAGTACATATCCAACAACAGATCATTATTGATATCGCCCGAATCAATACTCATAGTAAACCGGACAGCCTTGTTTGGTAGATTCGGATTAAATACCCAATTTGGTCGATGAGTCCTTTCGTCTCTACCTTTAGAGAAAAAGAATTGATCGGGAACTTCGTAGTCATTACCTACGAAAAGATCAGCAACGCCGTCACCGTTAACATCTGATATAAGGGATGTAAGAGTTTCTCCAACATAATGGCTGTTAAGCTCAATAGTTTCGAAAGTTGGCCATTGGTTGTAGACAAAATGATTTCTAGATGTTGGAAACTCATATGCGGCTTTGTAAGTTCCCATAGACCAGTTTCCTGAAAGGTAATCGAGCGTCCCATTCTGATCAACATCACCAAAGGTGCGGGAGAAGGTCAAAATTTCTCCTGTGAAGGGTGCAGCGATCAATTCAGATGACTCGAAGCTTCCATGGTCACTTATAAGAAAAAAGCTGCCTTTTCCATAGGTAGAAACCATAATGTCTAACCAGTTGTCATTGTTGATATCTACAAAATTCATTGTAGCGACATAATAATTTTTAAGGGCCGTGGGCAGTGCTACGGGATGATAAGATTGGCCATTTATATTTAAAAACAATCTCATACCAAAGTTGTTAGAAATCAGTAAGTCTGGCCAATGATCATTGTTGATGTCACCAACGGCAATCGGTTCAAAGTGAGAAAAAGGCTCTTCATAGATATTTGATTTAAAGGCTTCTTCAGGTGTTAAGACTCCAAAGGAATCTCCTTCTGAAAGGGAAAACTTTTTGTCCGCTATTTTCCGAGGCGTGTGATCAAAGTAGGAAACTTTAATGAATTGACTACTTAACTCAGGTGCCTCCTTAATAGGGATTGGTTGAATGGTGGGGCTCTCGAGATTTTGAATGAGCAAGGAGGGACTCTGGTCTTCGTTTCTATTGTTTAACCTTAAAGCTTCGTTAGACTGCATCCCGATTTTCTGTCTTTGGACTTGATGATAAGTGACATTGAATTGGCAATTTCGTCGATCGATCTCATTTAAAAACACATCGCACTTTTTAAAATCGAGGTTCACTTGAGCATGGATGAGATCAACGGATTCTAGACATTGTTGATGGCGTTTGGAGGATGTGACTAGTGAGCAGGAATCTAACTTTAAGCCAACCGTGACGAGTTTTAATACTGCTAGCGAATGGCATAAGCCTCTATATGTCTTATCGGAAAGGTTTGCGCAATAGCTGAGGTCGTTGCTGTAGTAGGCATTGGTGGATTCGAAAATAGAGCGACAAAAGGCATCTGGAGAGGGGATTCGCTCTGTTCCAGCGAGTTTTAGGCAGGTTTTCTCATAGGCGGAACCTTTATAGCCCCATCGATATTTTTTGTCCAAAATGGCTTGGAAGAGGCACTCCTCAACTTCACTTTGACTACCTTGACATTTATACAAGACTCTTTTTCTTGTGTCAGAGCACTTTTTAACGAGAGAGGGCCATTTTAAATCTTTGCAATCTGCTTTCCTGGTTTCGGTGACGTAATTAAAATTGGCGTAGTCATTGCATTTTTCTAAAAGCTCATTGGAAATATTGTCTTTGCAAACATTTGGTCCGCCTTCGAGCGCGAATTTTAGGAAAACTTCTTCGAAGCAATTTTTGCGTTCCGAGGCTGGAAAATGGGTCTCACATTCATTTTGAATTAATACACTCAAGGAATTAGATTGGATAAGATCGCTCGCCGTGGACACGGTTTTTTCTGTCCAATGTTTTTCGAGTTGTCCGTAAAAAATTCCTACGAAAAATCCAAATGCGAGAACCGTTAGGCCCAT
This sequence comes from Bdellovibrionales bacterium, assembly GCA_020435025.1. GTDB lineage: Bacteria > Bdellovibrionota > Bdellovibrionia > Bdellovibrionales > UBA1609 > JAGRAG01. The sequence goes on from JAGRAG010000085.1 coordinate 10,924, forward strand.
AGCGAAAGCCACTTTTTTAGACATATATTTCCAAACGATAAAGAAAGGAAAGATGCTATAAATTCCTAGGGTGAAAATTAGAGTCATGGTAAGTCCGCTACTCAGGCCGGTGCGGAGCATGATAAAAGCAAAAACAACGTCAAATGCTATCGGAACAGGTAAAAAAGTACCGATAGCAGCGACGGTTAAATAAGTGAATATGGTCGTTGATTCCGTTGTTAGAGACTGAAGGTCAATGGATTCAATAAGAATGGATCCTAAAAATCCAGACAAAGCCATCAGTGGGACAGTTTTTATACAAATGTAGTAGAGGCTACGAAAATAACCTTCAATGACATTGACTAAGGCTCTAAACCAGTTGTCTGATTTGACTAAAGTTGTTGAGCGAAATTTGATTTCTTTGCTTAATATTTCAGACAGTTTCTCCGAATTGATAGACTCGTTTTGCCAGCCAAGGGATTTTACGAGGAGTGGCATAATCACCAATATAAAGATCAAAGTGGCCCCAACTTTAAAAAAGGCAAACTCAATTGGAAAAAGATTAAATAGCATAGTTAGAGTGATAAAATTGAGTGTTGGCGATGTGTGCATGGTAGCTAAGGCCATTTGAATATTTTGAGTGATTGTAAATACACTTTTTCCAATAGGGGCGGCACAGTTAACACAGACTCCTAAGGGAGTTCCAAAGACGGTTCCCATCAAGGAGCTTAGAAAGCCATTGTCATTGCGAACTGGAAATTTTAAAAAGGTAAAAAGAGTAAGGATCGCGGCAGCAAAGAGAAGCCCAAAAGTCATACCTTTTTTATTAGTGTTTACCCAGTTCACGGTAGTCAGCCAAACTCTTTTTGGGTAGGGATCCGTCTTTTTTACAACGACGGCTTGATCAAAGCTCAATGCTTCCGAAAGATGAATTCTTTCTCCCATTGCTTGTTTTTCGTTAAGCTGTGGGTACCTAGAGGTCAGCCAAAATACGGCAGCAATCAGAGAAACCAAAATCAGGCTTAGGTAAAACTCACGACTCAACTTAAACATTTTGACTCCTTGATAAAACGAAAAGTAACTCTCCTCTTCGTTCAGGGTGTTTTAAACACTTCTTTGCGGGTAAGAATTAGTCCGACAGCTCCAATAAGTACAGGAAAGATAGGAACTGGAAAAAACCCCCCGTCATCGTTAACATATCTCCACAGGGTGGCTACAAAGTCATTCAGCCCGGGCCAAGCACCTAAAATAAATAAATACCAAGTCCATCGAATTCGGTTCCTTATTCCAAAATAAGCAAGACCCATTAAAGTGAAGCCCGTTAGCATTAAATTGCTATAGGCGACTTGCAGGAGCATTAGAATAACATCATTAGAGTTTTTTTGAGTTTTTTGACCCAGGACCAAGACATCGTACCATCGTTCCCAAGGGTGTCGGCTTAAAAAGCGAATGTACCCACGCGTACCGATAAATGTGGGGATTGCGCCTGCTAAAATAAGCAAACTGACACCGATTTTAAATTGCATAAACTTTCCCAATTCTCTAGCTTTCGCAAAAAGTACAAAGAGTGTGGAGCAAGAATACTATTTCACTCCTGTAACATCAAAACATTCATAGTTAAGACGCCAAGCGAATGACTAAGCGAGGATTAAGTTTAGATGCCATTAGCGAGTGAAAGTTATGAAAGAAAGTGGCGAAGCTAAAAACGGTGAGAGCAAAAGACTTTCCATACTCTTCCCAGGGTGAATAGCTGTAAACCCAGTAGGAAAGAAGGCCAATAACACAGATGTGAAGAAGTAAATAAACGGGAATAGAATTCAACCCTTGTTTGCTTTGACGATTTACTAGGGGAATGAATATCCATACGAAACCATGGTATCCGATTATAAAAAGGCCCGAGATTCCTTCTGGGAAAAAGCCTGAGAAATTGGCAAAAAGGGCAGCAAAGAGGCTCACGGTTGGCAAAATAAGCATCGTATAGAATTTTTCCTCTAAGAGTTCTTTCTTAGAAAAAATCAAAATAGAATAAAGCAGGTAAGTCATCGCTAAAATCGATAAAGAGAGTTCTTCTGAAGTGAATCCTATTTTTGGATTTTTATACGTGAGTGTAATTATGACGGCGAATTCAAACAGAATTCTTGCAATAGAAATTAGACTCAACTGGTCCCATTTTTTTTGCAGGCGTCGTCGAGGTCCATAAACATAGGACTCAGTGAGGATGTGGTGTGCCAAAAATGTGGGCATTAAGAGAAAGTCGAAATAGACATTGGCGATGTAAACACTTGCCAATAGGCCAACAAAAAAGAAAACAGATTTGATGGGAAATTGAGGTTGAAGAAAACTTTTCCAAGAATAAATAAAACCAATAACAAAGTGAGTACATGAAAAAACTATGAAGTAGGGTTCGGGATAGAGGGTTCCCGTAAATTCTTTTGGAAGGAGTAGAACGATAGAAAATAAGAAAATAAACCCAGATAGTCGAATGAGTATCATTTGCATATCAGGTTTTGGCATCGCATTCATAACTAAATATCCCTCGCTGTTAGTCAATCATGGAATGAATTCGGAGTCAGCTTTTAGTCGACTATGGAAAGTAAGGGGAAGGATCGGAAAAACGAGACTTAGCTAATAACGCTATGAATAATATGTCTTTTTGGGGAGGTGAAAACAGCTCGCCTCCGCATTTAAAGTAAGGTATGGTTGAAACCTGAGATAGGGTATATGTTTAAGTTATTAGTAATTTTATTTTTGGGTTTGTTAGGATCTTCTGAGTTGTGCTGGGCACGTGAGCCAACGGTAGATATATTCTCGCAGTATGATTCGCAACTCTATTTCAGCGGAAGTTTCAATCGAGGCGGTGCCAGTTTTGGTGCGGCTTATGAATACAATCAAAAAAAGCTTATTGGATTTGGCGTTTATTTTCATCATTATGCCGAAGATATTGCCAAAGGGGCGACCGGAGCTTCTATATTGGGAGCTTTTTTTTCCCCGCATATCGATCATGGAGATTGGGACTGTTATTTTATGACGGGATTGGCCGTAATTAAAATTGATAAAAACGTTAGCACGGAGTCTGGGTTCGGGCCCTCGTTTGCTGTCGGTGTTTTATACCATATAATGGATGGTATCGCCTTTGGGATTGAAAAGTTAGATCACTTTGATTGGGCGACGAGCCACGATAAAGGACCTATAGTCAGTGACTTAGTGGCAAAGATTAGAGTTAGTTTTTAGGGACTATGAGGCTTTAGATGGATTATTTTAACTTTAAGACGAAGAGCATAGTAAAAATTTTTGTGGGTGGTGCCATTGCCTGTTTGTTTGGAGTTCATAGCGCTATTGCCACTGAGACAACCGAAAAGCCTAAAGTCGAAGGAGAGGACCCTCTGACTTTCGCGGGATATGACTATCATGCTTATATTAATGCGAGTTTCAGTCGAGGGGGCTACGTTGCGGGGGCTGCATTTGAGATTGGGAGAAAAAGCTCTATTGGAGTTGGGCTATACGGCCATCTTTATAAAAAAGATGATTCTAAAAATGCGACAGGTGTCGATGTTTATGGGGTCTTCGTGGCTCCGCATCTGGATCATGGGGGATGGGACTGCTATTTTATGACAGGCCTTGCTGTTCAAGAAATTTCCTCTACAACTAAAAACGAGACGGGATTTGGGCCTTCATTTGGAGTTGGCGTCTTATATCACATTAAAGAAGGTCTCGCTATGGGTATGGAAAAAGTGGATCATTATGATTGGATCACCAGCGACTTTAAAGGACTGACGATGAGTGATCTGGTATTTAAAGTTCGGATTAGTTTTTAGTGGATACACAGGGTGCTCACCAAAATCATCGATCATCGTCACACATTCGTAGTTCACTGAAGGAAAATACAAGTGAGAAGGGCTTTGTGTTACCTTTGAATAGGGATTCAGCGAGCCGCACAAAAGAAACTCACTCAGTTCTAGAGATATACAGACAAGTTGACCGAGTTCAATTGGCTCGGGACATGGATGAAGTTAGAAAAAGGATTGGTGTTCCTAATCAAAGTGATTTTTTACACCTTAAAAAAATGCAGAATTGGGGGCGTGTATTCACTTTGGTAGGCTATGGAACGGCATGGATTTTTCCCTTCAATCCGCTTTCAGCTCTCTGCATAGGCATTGGAAACTTTAGTCGGTGGGCGAATGTCACTCACCCTGTGCTCCACAAAGGCTATGATAAAGTTCCAGAAATTCCTTATTCTTGTACCAGTCGAGGCCATGCTTCGGGGTGGAGGCGATGGGTGGACTGGATGGATTGGATTCGCCCAGTCAGCTGGGATGTCGAGCACAATGAACTTCACCATTATCGACTTGGTGAAAAGGAAGATCCAGGCAATATGAAGTTAAATATGGAATGGCTTAGAACGAGTCGATGGCCTATATGGTTTCGATATTTTGTGGTCGTTATATTTTCCTTTGTTTGGAAGGTGGCTTATTTTTCTCCAAGTGCGGAAACGGCCTTGGCAGAAAAAGAAAGGCTTAAGAATGGAGGAAATCCTAGTCAGCCATTAAGACATATAGATGCTTGGTCCTTAGCGAGTCCTTTAGGGTTTCGACTATGGGTTCAGAGTTTTTTGCCGTATGCCTTTTATCGGTTTTTACTCCTTCCAGCTTTATTTTTACCTTTAGGATTTTCAGCAAGTATCAATGTTTTTGCAACAACGATGATTGCAGAGTTTTTTGCTAATTTTCATTCTTTTTTGATGATTGCTCCTAATCATGCAGGTGACGATATATATCTTTTTGATGGACCAGCAAATAGTAAAGGGGAGTTTTATTTGCGGCAGATATTAGGCAGCGTCAACTTTACCACGGGAAAAGATGCTGTAGATTTTCTTCATGGATATCTTAATTACCAGATCGAACATCATTTGTTTCCCAACGTACCTTTAATTCATTATAGAAAGATGCAGCCAGAAGTGAAGCGTGTTTGCGAAAAGCACGGAATCCCGTACAAACAGGAAAATGTCTTTCGCCGGCTTATTAAGACTTTGCGAGAAATGGTTGATACGAGCAGAATGATTCTGGTCTCTCCCCCGTAAAAGTAAAGTTGATATAAGCAGGAATTTTTCCTCAGATAAAGAGTTCCGTTATAGTATAAGATTCGATGAAGCGCCTTTGACATAAGATGCTTGCTAGTTTTGTAGAAGTGGGTATGATTTGATTTTAGAGAGAGATTCCTGAAGATGTTATTTCATTCTCCTGAATATATAGCTGTTTTTTTTCCGATCGTAGTCAGCATTTATTTTTTTTTGATGAAGACAGAGAAAAGTTTGGTCGGCAAAATTTGGTTGATTCTTGCCTCCTTAGCTTTTTATGGGTATTGGGCCACCGCACAGTTTCCGATAATTCTATTTTCTGTTTTTTTTAACTTTGCTATTGGACAACTGTGTGAGAACGGGAAGCATAAAGCAAGTAGAACTCAATATTATTGGATCTTGTTTGGCGTGATCGTAAACCTATCCCTTTTGGGGTATTTTAAATATAAGAACTTTGTTCTTCATAATTTGAACAATTTATTCTCCTCAGGGTTTCAATTGGAAAAATTGATACTGCCCTTAGCAATAAGTTTTTTTACTTTTCAGCAAATAGGTTATCTGCTCGATCGATATCATGGAAGAATAAAAAATAGTAATTTTATTGATTACTTTCTATTCGTTTGTTTTTTTCCCCAATTTATTGTGGGTCCCATTGTTTTGTATTCCGAGCTGATTCCTCAGTTTCAAGATAAAAGAAATTTCAGAATTAATAAAAACAATATGATATTGGGGGTGAAAGCTTTTGCAATAGGGCTTGTCAAAAAAGTTTACGTGGCAGATGTTATTGCTGATATTACAAGCCACTTACTTCTGAACCCCAATCATGCGACAACTATAGAAGCCTGGGTTCTTTCAGCGGCCTTTGCTGTTCAGGTCTATTTTGATTTTTCCAGCTACTCGGATATGGCGATCGGATCAGCGTTGTTTTTTAATATCCGCCTTCCGATGAACTTTAATTCTCCATTTCAAGCCAAGAGTATGGATCAGCTTTGGCGCACTTGGCACATTACGTTTCACAGAGTGCTATTGGATTTTATCTATAAGCCGATAGTTAGCAGTCGTTATTTTCACCCATCATTGGTTTTCTTTTTAGCACTTTTCATGTTTTTCATGGCTGGATTGTGGCACGGCGCTAATTGGAACTACGCCCTTTTTGGAGTGGCCCATGGATTTGGGTGGATAGTGTGTCGAATGTGGCAACAGTATGGTTTCGTTTTGCCAGAGTGGATTTCTCATATTCTTGTATTTGTTTGGAGCTCCATCACGTCAATTATTTTTCGACCAGCATCTCTCATTACGAGTGTGACTTTATATAGTAAGATGTTTGCATTCGACAAAGAAGGACCTTTGAAGATCATCAATATTTTTCCTGATATGCCTTTTTTTACTTTAAATGGTGTTGGAACGACTCAAGGTGATTTGTTAAGCCCCATTAATGTTTTGTTTTTTATACTCGTATTTTCAATGACTCTTATGGCGCCCAATTCGATGGAGTTGATAGGGTTCGTGGAACGAAGAAAACATACTCTTTTCTGTCGTATTCAAAGAATTTTCGAAAAAGGATTAGTCAGTTGTGGTTTGTCGGTGGAGAAGTTTTATAGCATTGTGTATGGTATGGGATTTGGATTTGCCTTCTTAAAGGTCATTTCAATGTCTCCACAAGAATTCTTCTACTTCAATTTCTAGGAATTATTTAATGGGTGATGCGCCTAAGAAATTTTTAAATTTAAATTGGTTCCTGAAAGGCCTTTTCGCTGTTTTGTTTTTTATTGTTGGTACCAACTTATTTATAGATCCGTGGCAGATTTTTCATAAGCCAATATTTCGAGATACTTACTTTTACAGTTATCCGCAGTTTCAAAATGCTGGAGTTATAAATAATTATAACTTTACGGGAGTTATATTTTCATCCAGTAATGGAGTAAATATATCTAATAAAATGGCAAGTGAGATCTTTAACGAACAAGTGGTGAACCTCTCTGTCTCTGGTAATACCATTCTCCCTAGGACCATTATGTTGGAGTACGCTCTAAAGCGCCATCCTGATTTAAAATTGGTCCTTCTTTCCTTGGATTTTGACTTCGAAGAAAAGCATTCAGATTTGGAATTGAATGACTTTATTCGGTCGTTTAAATTTCTATACAATGATAGTTGGTGGGATGACATGAGAGTCTATGCAAGTGTTGATTTGTTTTCATGTCTGTTGATTAATTGGCGCTGTGAACATTCTTTGCAAGGAGAAAAAAGAAAGGAGCTAGATGAATTGTATCGTGACTATGTCATGCCATGGTACGACAACCAATTTGGGCAGGGTATTAAAAGTTGGTCGTTGGACGATCCTACAGCCTTAAAGCATATTAAAAGGCTCAAAAGAGCTCGGAAGAAAATTTCTGGAAATTTTAAGAGTCGATTCACCTTAGAAGAAGTTTCAAAATTTAAAAAAGAAGCAAGAGAGATTTTAGAGAAAGAAGTAGTTCGTCTTATAAAATCCTACCCAGATGTAACGTTTAAATTATTTTTTCCACCAATCTCTATTGTCTATTGGGCCAATCTTGTTCAGGGAGAGACAGAGCTTTTTAATAGGCATGTTGAGAACGCCCGGTTTATTGTGGAACAGACAAAAGGATTACAAAATGTAACTATTTCTGCCCTAGAAAACTTGCCAATGACGGATCACCTCTTTAATTATAAAGATCTCATTCATTACAATAGAAAATTTAATCGAAAGGTTCTTGAGAGCATTCATTTAGGTCAGTATAATTTAACTCCTGATAATGTCGATGAACATGTTGCTTTGTTAAAGCAAAGAGCTAAAGCTGTTGATTTACGTACTTATGCTGACTTAGCTGACCAAAAGTTGAAGACATCAGATAGCCAAACATTTTAAGTGGTTATTTATGATTTTCTTGTTTTGAAATCAATCCCTCGCACTTTTGGTGGGTCGATGAAAGTAGGAAAAGAGGAACAGGTGAAAGCAGAAAACTAAAGCTGAACAAATGGCAGCATTTGGCCAGTAAAGTAATAGAACGACACCTGTTGCTGCAACATTTTTCATACATAGGGTGATAGCAATCGTTTTTGTAGTTTTTTTTGTAACTAGCATTGGTAGAGCAAACAGAGAAAGAGCGTAAACACCAATATCCTGAAAAGCGCTTACTAGCACGATGCCAATTTTGTCTGAAAGCGAAATTTGCGTGCTAACTTTGTTCGCCGCTGAGCCAAAAATCGAGTAAATGAGAATGGAAAGAAAAACGAGGTTGATGATTCCCCAATTTTTTCGAAAAAATTCAGTTATTTTTCTTGAATAGATTTGCGTCATCAACCCCAAAAGTGTCGGTACGGAGAACAGCAAAAGAGAAAATATAAAAATAGGTCGAGTAAAGAGACCTACTTTTTCAAATGAAAGAAAGTGAAATAAGAAAGGTGTATAAATAGGAAAAAGAAGAGTTGTTGTAAGTACTAGAAAAAATGAAAGTTCTTTCTCGCCGTTTTGAATATTAACGAAATATGGAGCGACAATGGCAATTGGAGCTAGAGATGTGAGAACCATTCCAAATATAATCTCTTTATCTTCGATAAAACTGGTGGCGAGTATCCACTGAAGTAGGGGGAATGTCACATATCCGAGGAAAAGCGCTAGTGCTATATTTTTGCGAGATATCGTTTTAATCGATATTTTCTTCCATTCAATGACCGTGCTAGATGCGTATAGAAGAATGGCTAGGGCCAGAAAGCTGTATCTGCCGACAATCATCGCGTAATAGGGAGTTAAATAGCCTAAAACAATTGAAAGTAAAATAATAGTAAAGAATAATAGACCCATTTCGTAACCATTTTGCAAAAGACAGTTATTATGATTAAACTTAGGAAAGTTGTTTTATTACTGCTTTTAGTTTCTCCAGTATTCATATTTACATATAAAATTATATTAGATAACCAAAGCTTTAAAAAACAACCAAAAGAAAGAAAATTAAAGATATATTGGTTTATTCCAGATGGTTTCCGCGCAGACCCGATTCATTTTAATGTTTATAAGTGGGCTACGGAGGGTGATCTTCCAAATATTAAAAAAATGATGGAGGAGGGAAGCTATGGTTATTCGATTCCTCAGTTTCCAAGCCACACCCCTGTAAATTTCGCAACGTTGCTGACGGGAACCTACCCGGACACACATGGAATCTCAGATGGTCCGATTCGTCTAGAGGGTTATCCTTTGAAAATGGCCGCCATTGGCGGTTTTAAGTCGACTTCTAAACTCGTTAACCCAATGTGGTATGATTTAGAAAAAAGTGGTGAGAGAGTCGCATTGATATCAGTTCCAGGATCCACGCCTCCAGAGCTTGATTTTGGGTTGACGGTTAAGGGACGTTGGGGAGGATGGGGATTTGATTTTACGTCGACGCTTTTTCAGCAGAATGTAAGTCAATTAGAAGAGTTAAAAAGTGAAAATTTAAGCCGTGTTTTTTATACTGGCCCGAAATTGACCCAAGAGATCGAGCTGAAAGAAGCAAAGGGCTGGGTCTTAGCGGATATAGAAACGAATAAAGAAGATCGAGAGGTCTTTCTGGGAGCTTGGGGAATAGCGCAATATGCACTTTTGAAATGGAACCATGATCGAAATCAATATAGTGAAGCTATTGTATCGACCAACAAAAAGAAGGTGCTTACAACAGTAAGTCTTGGGGCTTGGTCCGACTGGATTCCTGTGCAGTTGTCTTTTCAAACCAAAAATCCTTATGATGTCAATAAACCAACCAAAATGGGTTGGGAGCAAGAGATCTCGTCAGTTACGGTAGATACTTACTTTAAGGCACGCTTCGTTTTAGGAGAAAAAGGAAAAGTTAGAATCCGCTACATTTTTGATTCCCTTAATGAGTCCTTAGTTGCGCCCAGTGCATTGTATGATGGCCTTGTTAAGAAGCATGGGCCGTTCGTAGATTTTGTCGACAACTTTCCTCCCCAGCTTGTTTTTTTCCCCGAAGATAAAGAGGTCTTTATAGAAGAGCTTGAGATGTCTGCGGAGTCTCATAGAAATCTTTTAGCCGACATTCTGGCTTCAAAGCAATATTCTATAGTTGTTCAAAACATATATTCTCCTAATCAAATGCTTACTAGTCGGTGGTGGATGGGGTATTTGGATCCTAAAAGTGATCGTTATTACGATATTACGGAAAATGAGCGAAACAAAATATGGCTAGAAGTAAAAAGTATGTACAAAAGAATGGATGAAATTCTAGGTGAGGCATTACGTCGTAAAGATGATGATACATACATTGTATTGAGTTCGGATCATGGTGTTATCCCTCTAAACTATGAAGTAAGACTAAACAATTTCTTCGCAAAGAAGGGATGGTTGAAGTATTCATGGAATGAGCAAAAAGGCCAAGGGGAGATCGATTGGTCAGCTTCTAAAGTTGTGTTTCTAAATATGTATCATATATTCATTAATCCTAAGGGACTCGGAGGTGTCTATAAGCGAGCTTCGGGTCCAGAATACGAGTTGTTACGAAATGAAGTGATAGAAACACTTAAGAGTCTAAAGGGTCCCAAAGAAGAAAAAGTCGTGTATGCTATCGAAAAAAATGAATATGGGAAACGCTGGCGTCTTCCGCAAGACAGGATAGGTGACTTGATAGTAGCTGCGCAATCAGGGTTTCATTGGGTAGAAGATTTGACTATCGATAGTAAAGTGTTTTCTCGTTCTAAAAAATCTGGGTACAAACAAGCTGTTGATCCTAAAAGCGATGATGGGCTTTTAACACCATTTATGGTTATGGGTCCAAACGTTAAAAAAGGCTATCAAATGCCGGAGTATGTGAATCATATAGATCAGCTTCCAACTATTTTTAAGCTATTGGAAACTGGAAACTATGGAAAAATGGAAGGTGCCATTTTGTCAGATATTTTAACTAATAAGTAAATCTTTTTAGAGGCTGTCGCCAAACGGCCATCTTTGAAAATAAAATATTTCTAAATGGCTCCCTTTAATTGCGGATAAATGTTTAAATAACTAAACGCCCTAATTCTAAGGTGCGACGATCACATACATTCAGCTTCGGGGCACGGCTCCTGCCTTGCTGCCATCCCGCCTGCGGCGGGACCGCCTCCAGCTTGACAGAGCGCCCTTCGCTAAATATATGTGATCGTCGCACCTTAGAATTAGGGCGTTTAGTTATTTAAACATTTATCCGCAATTAAAGGGAGCCATTTAGAAATATTTTATTTTCAAAGATGGCCGTTTGGCGACAGCCTCTTTTAGTAGCTGGTACAGCCCAGGAGAGATCCTGTGTTAATTAACTTTGAATATTTATTCTCGAGCAGATAAATCTTAAGCATTCTAGCGATTTCAGGCTCTTCAGAAAGCACATTTCTATGTTCATAGGGATCGAAATTTAAGTCATATAATTCAAAAGTATCATTTAATTCCCTATGGATCAGTTTCCAGCTATTCATATATCTAACCGAGTAAACATCTTTAGCGCAGTTTACAGAAACTATATAATCATCTTTTAAAGTTGAAACAAGATTCCCAACACCTAAGCTGGTGACTTTTTGATGTAGATAAAGTTTTATCCATTGAGTGAGTTTTTGGAATGACACTTGACTGTCGATTTCAATTTTTTCGTTTTGATTTGGAAAATGAATAGCTAAGGGAAACGCTATCATTTCATCGTAAACGTCCGTGGCATGGAATAACTTTCCATGCTCCATGAAAGCTTCGCCATGATCTCCTAAGAAAATAATTATTGTATCTTCATTTTGACCATTGGCATATTTCTCTAATAAGGGCTTGAGAGTTTTGTCAAATAGAGATATTTGTGCGCGATAAATGGTTCGAAGAGATCGAAGATCTTTTGAAAAGTTCGCGCTGCTCTGCCACTTTTCTAGAAGACGCTTGTTATCGTGAATATTAATAATCTGCTCCTCTCGTGTCCGATATAAAGCTAAGAGATCATCATTCGATATTGGGAGTTCCAGACGAGATTCGATCTTATTTTTGACAAACCATTCACTTGAGAACAGCAGTCTATATAAGGGAATCTGAGCTTCTTCGAATTTGGGTCCAGTAAAGAGTTCCGAAACATAAGCGGCGGTGCTCTTGTCCAAATAAGGACGGAGTTCATTTGTATAATAGGGCCTATGCAAATCTTTAAAATGTATCAATGATACAAATGGTCTAGCTTCCTGAAAAGAAGACCTTTTTATGAGGGTTTGGATGGCGTAGGAGGCCAGGCCTTTTTCTGCGTAGTTAAAAAACAGTGGAGGTGCCTCATCAGGGGGAATATTCCAGTCCTTCAACTCCTTTAAAAGGCGGCCTTGCCCAATGAAGTGAAAGTTGTTTGGCATAATAGCTTTATGAGATAGCTCGGATAAATAGTATCTGAAATGAGTATAAGGAAAAGTTGCATAACCATTTTTAAAAAGAGTCGAACGATTTAAAAAATTGAAAAGATTCGGGGCGATTTTTTCCAGGTTTGATGAGAAAATATCATCACTACGAAGTGAGCAGACGCTGATAATAAGTACATTGTATTTTGAGAAGGGATTTGATTTTTCAGTAGAAACAGACAACTGTACTGAAAGAACTCCGATTAAGATCAACGTAACTAAAAACTGACCTGCTAGAAATACGAATGCCATTATTACTAATCCGCTAAAAGTTAATGTGTAGTTTTATTCTACGCTAATTTTAATGTAAACGGCATCAATTATTAAAGAGGTCATTAAGATTCGGATAAGTTCGCTCAGATGTTATACAAAATTAATGGGTTCTACTTAAGAGATAGAAGGTTATTGAATGGGAAGAAGCTCTTTAAGGAGTGATTTTGCTGACTTTATTTCTAATGTCGATTGAGAATGAGCCCGATTCCCATATAATTTAATTTTGATAATGGCGTCCACTTCCGCATCAAAAAAGACGGTAAATAAGCCAATGAGGGGAGCATTCTCTGTACTGCAGTCACCAAAGGTATAGCGCTTTGTTGCCGAGGCAACAAAGAGGTCAATTTGAGACTTTTTATAAAGGACTTTGTCATGAATAGGTCTGTTTTGCGGGGGACAGGAAAGGTGCTTTGAAACAGTTCCTTGATAGGGAAGAGATTCGCTGAGATATTGGCGTTTAAAAATTGCTTGTGACTTTAAGACTTCTCGTTTGGCATAGTCGGATGTCACTGGCCAAATTATCTCTATGTGCGCTCGCGTACTCTTTTTTTCTAAAATAAGGGTTTTTTGTTTGAGTAAATTTCCTTCAATGAGTTCTTGAGAAACAACAGTCCAATTTATTAGTAAAAAGGGAAATATAGGCTCTTTTTCCATAGATTGGGCATTGTTGAAGGGAGTTATAAAAGCAGTAAAAATTAAGATAAAAAATGAGTGTATTCGGAAAGCGAGTACATTTCTTTTTAGGTGGGCTTCAATTTTCATCAGGTCCTCATTCTAATTGATTTTCGGACAGTTTAAAGAAAAGAATTGTTGAATTTGAGATTGTTTTCGTAAAAGGACCTCTTTTAACTCGCTGTAGACTTTAGGGAAGCGATGAATGGATTGGGGGCTGTGGGTTCCACTTGAGCTCCATTTTAACAAAAGCTCTTTTTGATTCACTCTATCAAGAATAAGTTGGAATCCATTAAGTTTTGTTACATATGTTTTGCTTTTGTCGCAACTTGAGGAGATGATCACATCATCTTGCTTTCTGTTAGTAAACCATTCGTTCGTTTGGTTTATTTTTGGATTAGAGGAAAGAGTCCTTTGGATAAAGTCTTTGACAGTAGCTAATGTGAATAAATTCTTATTGACACTTTGGGTGTTTGATTCTGGCAGAGTGAAGTAAAGTGGAAAATGAATTGAGGGCTCCGAGTATAAGAAATTTAACTTGTAGGGAAGCTCTTTGGTCTCTGTGACTTTTGAATCTCCGATTAGGATAAAAATGGTATTTTTAAGCTGCCTTTCTTTTTGCAAGAGAGTCAATAGCTCGCCAATGTTAGAGTCTAACTTCTTTAAAGTCCAATGGCGATATTTTTCTAGAAGAGTTTCGTCTAGATGGAAATGAGGGCTATTTAACCAATCAGAAATTATTGCACTATTTCTACTTATGCCTTCTGAAAAAGACTGAGCAAGCTCTTTGTAGAAAGTGTTTCTCATGGAGGAGTCGGACGATAAGATTTTCGAAGAGTACTCGTCTTGCCAATCTTTTAGTGTTCCAATTTTTCTATAAAGAAACATTTTTTGGGGAAAGATCTCCGGAGATTTGTATAGTTTCAAGATGTATTCAGATTCCCTAGATGTTAAGTTCCCTGTTTCCAATAGATCTTTTAGATAAAAGGGCGAACTTAAGGACTCTATGTTTAGAACTAAAAATAGAGGAAAGGGCCTTTCATGGGTGATGCGCGTTTTTAAATACGTCATTCCATAGTCAAAGGTCTGTCTGTCCAAGTGTTGGTAGTACCCGCCAGGAATTTGATCTGCAGGAAAGCCTTTTTTATATGAAATGGGAAGATTATCTCCTGGACCAATGGTGTGAATGTTCCACGCCTTTAAATCCCTTTCGGAAATTTTGTCTAGAAATTGATTTAAATGCTGCCATCCTGTGTTCTTAAATGACAACGGCGCGAAAATAGATCGTCCCATTAGTTTACGGAGATGGGGCAGTGTTGCGTTTTTTTGTATATTTGCAAAGTCATCTCGATCTAAATTCGAAATATTTATCACGATAATATTGAGTTTCTTTAAGTCAGATTTCGGTAGCATGAAAGCCATACCGACAAAAGTAAAGATGGAGGCCCACAAAGCAATTGGGTTGATGTTCATTGCTTTATTAAATCTTAAATTATTTAAGAAGTCTATTTTGGATTTATATATGAAAATTCTTTAGTTCTCCTATGAGATTGTGTGGCGTGAAGTATAGGGCTCTGTTATAATTTTTTTAGAAGGTATATAGGTGCGATTTGATAAATAAATGGTATTTAAGTGAAGAGTGTTTAAAAAGTGATATGGAAGCAAATTCCGTATCATCCGGTCAATCGAAGCTGCCGCCATGCGGATGTGGGGTAAAGTTAGATTTAATCAATGTCGTTTATCCGACGCTTAGTCAAATCCCACAAGGACAATATTTTAAAATGCGGCCGATACGTATAGACGCATTTGTCGGAGAGGGGGAGTATAATTGGCTAGATCGTGTTCTCGTTGATCTTCATGACTTTAAGAGAATGGATTCAAAAGTAGTGAAATTGTTTTCAGAAAAAAGTCCAAGTGCTTTGGTGGAACTATATTCTTCTAAGTTCAGTTCAATAGGACAATTACAGGAGTGTGCGGAGCAGTTTTCACAAGTGACATCGAACAAGTTAAAATTTTTTGAAAGTGTATTGTCTCGAACGACCAAAATGCAAAACTCTTTTGAGTTTGGAAAGGGGCACAGCATTTCTGGTGGGCACGATTTTATTCTCTTGGATTTCCTTGCGAAAGCAAATGGTCCGTCATCAGTTAAGACCGTAGCGAATAACGATACTATTATTACTGCCGATAGTTTATTAACTCACTTTTCTCAAATCACTGTTTTTACAGCTATTAACAATGCTCTAAATGACCTCTTTATCTATGGTATCTCTGATGAATTGAAAATTTATCCCGTTTATGACGGGAGTGAGGACGAAGTTTTAGCAATTCAATCATCACTTAAAAAGTACCAAGAGCAGTTTCAGAAAAACTTAGTAAATATTCAAATTTTCGATAAGGGCCCTCTGAATTTAGGGGTTCGTTTGGTGGGAGCAACGGTTTTGGGTAGAACCTCAAAAAGAGTACCCGAGCTTAGTCAGCTCCAGGTGGGTCATGAAATTATTGCGACTCGGCCTATTGGAGATCTTGCATTGCTTTCTCATTTTAAAGAAAAGTTCTTAAAAATTCAAACTCTGTCCGAAGCAGACCAAGCAGAACGCTTAAATGTCTTAAAGTTTTTGTCAACTCCGAACATCGAAGCAGCTAAAGTGATTCGACAGTATTTACCAGATTCGGATGAAGCATTTGATGAATTAAAGCATATATTTGTTTCAACAGATATTAGTGGACCTGGTTTGCAAGTATTAGAAGACGCTGCAAAATTGAGTAAAGTTACTGTGAACATAACAGGTTTAAATTTTATCGACTCGAAATGTTTTCAGTCCTTTCGTCCGAATTACACTTCTTCAACAAATGGACCGATGCTCATTTCGGCAAAGCGTTCTGTGCTAGAAGCTGTAATCAGAGATTTGAACTCGATCGGAATGATGGATACTTGGAAGGTGGGAGAAGTCGTAGAGAGGAGTGTCAGTCCGATAATGGCTCCTCGATCTCTGGTGGAAAAGTTTCCTATTAATCCGTTTTCAGTTTTCAGAGAGGAAGATCAGACTATTTTTGAAAAAATAAAGTATTTATGAGCAAAGAAAGTTTAGAGAATTTAATTTTATTGGCAAAAACTTGTATGAGGATTCAAGAAGATATCGATATGGAATCTAAAATTGGAGACTTTCCTCAATGGAATTCGCTGAGTCATGTGGAGTTTATTTTAGAGATTGAAAAAGTTTACTCCTTACGAATTTCTCCTTTGGAGATTCATAAACTAACTTCTATTCGAGAAATTTGGTTGTTTCTTGAAAAGCAAAAGGCATCTTGATGATAAATGGAGTAAGGGAGAGAATTCTCTCTGCATTGAAATCATATTCAAATCAACCAGCTCTATTAGATGGCGATGTCGTTATTAGTTATGCGACGCTTGAGCTACATATAAAAACCATATTAAAGAGCCCATTGTTCGATGACTCAAACAAAAATTTTCCTATTGCCATAGTTATGGAGCCTTCGTGTGAGATAGCTTTAGTTTGTATTGCCTGCGTTGTCGCAAATAAAACATATGTTCCAATTTCGCCACAGAATCCAAGTGATAGGATCGATGCTATTCTGAAAGACTTAAATGCGAGTGATATAGTTTGTGATAAAAACAATTATAGTAGCTTGGAAAAATTAGAGGGCTCCTCTTCATGTTGGCTTTTTGAATTGTCTGAAGATCAAGTTTTTCTAACGTGTAAGAGAAAAGGAAATCGAGAATTTTCTGAGTTGAGTTATTTTCGTGAAGTCCAATATGTCTTGTACTCCTCGGGAACGACGGGTGTTCCCAAAGGCATAGCTGTAACCTATGATAACGTAACGTCTTTTCTTGATTGGATTCTAGACAAAATTGATGTTGCGCCTGGTGATCGATTTTCCGGACATACAGAGATGTCTTTTGATCTGAGCGTATTTGACCTTTTTGTCCCTCTAACTACTGGTGGCTGCTACTGTCCATTAAGTGAGGCGGCGGATCGTGTTTTTCCTGCTGAATTCATTAGAAACCGACGAATTAATACGTGGCTTTCCGTTCCAACAGTTCTCGATTTGATCATCAAAACCCGACAGGTCGAGATCTCAGATGCATTTGGTAGCTTAAAGCAAATCCTATTTTGTGGAGATATTTTGAATTTAAAAAGTGTTCAGACCTGGTTTCAATTTCAAAAAGTTCCGGTTTTGAACTTATACGGACCGACCGAGGCGACTGTGGCCGTTTCTTCGTTTAGGTGTCATCCGAGTGATGATTTGTCGAGATATGAATCTTTGCCAATTGGCCATCGATCAGAGCCGAATTTTTTGCTAAGAGAGTTTGTTGGTGGTGAGCAAAAAGACAAATTATATTCCCTTTTTTTAAAAGGACCGCAGATCGCGAAAGGTTATTGGAATAAAAGCGATTTAAGTTCCGAAAAGTTTTTATCGTTGCATGGAGAGCGTGCCTATGACACTGGAGATTTAGTAAAAAGTGACAACCAGGGTCATGTGTTTTTTTGTGGACGTTCTGACTTTCAGATAAAAAAGGAAGGATATAGAATTGAGTTGTCTGAAATTGATTACGTCGTAGGTCTTATCGAAGGTGTGACCTCGTCTTGTTCCATATTTTCATTAGGACAGATTGTGACGTTTGTAGCATCGGCGAATCATAATTTAGAGGAAAAGATTGTAATGGACCATTGTAAAATGAAGTTGCCTCACTACATGCTTCCCGCTCGAGTTAACTTTCTTGAGACGCTTCCTGTTAATGTTAATGGTAAAGTGGATAGGAAGGCTTTGATGAAATTGGCAGAAAAGACCGCTTGATCGAGGAGGAGCTGTGAACCGTAGGCATATGTATCCACTGTTTTCGATTTCTGTCTTTTTCTTAGCATTTGGGGCTACGTATGGATCTTATGCAAAGAGCAAGTGTCCGCCAGGTTTTGTCTTGATTCCAAAA
Organism: Bdellovibrionales bacterium; assembly: GCA_020435025.1. Classification (GTDB taxonomy): domain Bacteria; phylum Bdellovibrionota; class Bdellovibrionia; order Bdellovibrionales; family UBA1609; genus JAGRAG01. Next base: position 29,262 of record JAGRAG010000085.1, read on the forward strand.
AATAGTCAGTATGTAGAATCTGATTTTTGCGTCTCGAAATATGAAATGAAATCCAACAACCGAAGGTACTTGTCCTCTTGGTCTGGAAAGCCGGTCAATGCTCTTTCACACAAAAAATCTATTGAAGCGTGCTCGAGCTTGGGAAAAGATTTTCATTTAATCACTAATGGAGAGTGGCAAACAATTGCTCGAAACATAGAATCCGTACCCCAGAATTGGGCAGAATCGAAAATTGGATCTTATTTGGGAATCAGTCGGGGGCATACGGACGGGAGTCCTCTGGANNTCCTGCGAGTCCTGATGACGACAAGGGATGTTATTTAACGGGAGAAAAATGTGATTCCAATTTATGGAATTCACAAAGAAGAACACATGTTCTATCAAACGGTGAGGTCATTTGGGACTTTTCTGGAAATCTTTGGGAGAGAGTGGCAGATACCCTACAAAATATTACTTATATTGGTGATGATGCCTATATCTCTGAGATCTCTTTAAAGTCACATCCAAAGTCACTGATTTTGTTTGATGGAGTATCTCGAGTCGTGAAAGATCTTTTTGGACCTTCGGGGGAATACTGGATGAAGTACTCGGATCATCATTACGGTTTGGGTCATGCCTGGTTGAGCCTGTCTTCGGGAGTGATTGCTAGGGGAGGAAGGTGGATGGATTCATTTTCTGCTGGAGTTTTTGCGACAAACCTAATATTTTCAGATATAGAATCAGATAATCCGAAAGATTTGGCTTTTAGGTGTTCTGTGAATTTAGAAAAGAAAAGGTAATACTTTTTATGAGAATTAAATTGAGAATTTTAAATTTTCCAGTGATTGTCATTTCTTTCGTATTTTTATTGGGAGCGAGAGCTGCTTTAGCAGTCGATTTGTATTTGCCCGATTTTGCAATAGAGAAATTAAATAGTGAAAAATGGGAATTAGTTGGAGTTCCGGAAAAGGTGGGTGCGCAGTTGCCCCTGAACTCAAAAATTACGTTAAAGTCTTTGGATTCTCGACAGACAGTGGGTACGGTTTTGATTAAAAAAAAAAAAAAAGGTGTTACTAAAATTGATGATGGTGCTGGAGCTAACGTGAACACTAGACTGTCAAATTACCTTTGGTTTTTTTATGGGATCCCTAGGGAAGGGGCGCCATATACTATTTTATCGGTCAAAAATCTCAGTGTTAAGGGAGTTCGCAAAAAATGGCTATCAGCTTTTCCTAGACCGACATTCCCTTTTGTAAGAGTTGTCGATAAAAAAGAAGTCCAGTCTTTGTTAAAAGTAGGAGCTAAATTGGTGGACGTTACATCGTTGCGAGAGCGAACACTAAATATAAAGAGAATTCCTAAATCTCTAATACTGCCTTTTGTTTCTAAAGCTGAGTTGAGTTCGGAGGGGGGATATGGGTTTGGATTCAATAACTTTAATGGGGTTCTTAGGGGAAACTTTGATAATGCTTCTTTGTATAGTGAACTAAAAGCAGAACACCAGAAGAATAGGAATGCAAAATTGATCGTTCACTGCGACAGCGATCGATCACCTGAATGTCCGAGAGCTTTGCTTTTTCTCAGATACAATGGGTTTAAGAATATTTATTGGTATCATAAAGGTACGTATGACTGGTATGGTTTTTTAAGAAGAACACCAACGAAGATACACGGTGTAGAAGTAGTAGATAAAGAAAAAGTTGAAATCTTATTAAGGGAGCCTCATCTGTTTTTAGACATTCGAGAGAAGTCTAAGTATGAAAACTCTCATATAGTAAGCGCTATGCACCTTCGGTATCCCAACAAGGGGTGGAATAATAATTATTATACGGAAAAAACATATCCAAGAACTTTAAAGGATATGCCTGAGTCTTTAAAACTATTTAACCCATCTCATTTGAGTCGCTATAAGGATTTGCCAGTTGTCGTTTATGCTTGGGATGATAGTCGATGGACGTCATATCGTGCCGTGATACATCTACGTGATTCTGGATTCAAAAATGTTAAATTTTATAGAGCCGGCTTATCTGATTGGATTGCCAATGGGGGAAAAATAATCTCTTCTAAAAAGGCGAATGATTAATGAGTTTTAAGTTGAGATTTATACTTTTATTTTTTGTAATATTTTTTTTCTTGAAGCCAAACGCTTTGGCCGATGAAGCACAAGAGTTTAACTCCTACGTTGGGTTTTATTTCTCATATTTATTTTCAAAAGCAGAACGGTTATCAGAAATTCCATCGTTTATATCTTCTTCTCCTGAAGAACGGAGTCAGTTTAG
>JAGRAG010000086.1 GCA_020435025.1 Bdellovibrionales bacterium
CAAGCAGCTCACGAATTAAAAGAGAGTTGGGCTTTTAGAAATACAGAAGCTGTAGCGGGCCCGATTCGAAAGTTTCTTACTTCTGTCGTAAAAAAGCGCATTCTTGAAGAAGAAAAGAGAGAAGTGACAGGAGCTAATAAAACCCTCCGCCAGCAGCGGGGTCATTTAATGCGACAGATAAAGGGCAATAAAAACCTTGAAGAAAGAGAAAAAAAACGATTGGAACAAGAGCTGGCCGAGTTTGATTTTGCCCACTTCTCTCGTTTTACGGCAGAAAAACAGGCCATCGCAGAACTGGATGCTGCTTATGAAGCTCTTACAAAAAATGTGGAAGCTTTGATTGTTGAAAAGATGAGCTATGCCCGGCTATCTATTGGCATTGGCCGGCCAGCAGATGGGAACAATGTGGCCTTTGTATTGGGTGAATTCGATCCTGAACAGTATAATCAGCAATTTTTTGAACAGGTCACAGAGGCCCTCATGAAGGCAATCAATCGTCCCGAGTGATCTAGAAATTTAGTTTTTATTGAATACATCTTCTCCTCTCCACCGAGTGTCAATAACGTCATAAGACAGGGTATAGGTGTAGTTCAGACTGTCCTGATGACCATCTTTTTCAGTTGAAGAACTATCTAGCTGCAAGAGAATGCCTCGCTTGGCCCTCTCACTCTGTACTTGAAAAACCTTTAACTCTCTATTGATCGATTTAATAGTTCTTAGCTTGGGTGTAGCATATAAGGCACCTTTTCTGAGTATTTACCAAGGTTCATCCCTTTCAAGCCTGTCATTTTCAACGCAGTTTTATGGGGACAGGGGTTTGAGATCATTTTAAATGCGACGCAGCAATTTTACGCGGATCGTTCAAATAAAGCAGTGAATTTTCAAATAATTGGTTGAAAAGTCGAGGGACCATTGCTTCAATAACTGGCATAGAGTGTCATAGACGAAATACCAGGATGGAGCCCGTTGAGCGTACATATTCAGATAGAAAAATTTGAAGGCCCCTTGGGCCTACTCCTTTATCTCATCCGTCGGGAAGAGATGGATATTTTCGATATCAATATTAATGAAATTACGAAACAGTATCTCGACTACATTCGGAGTATGAAAAAGCTGGATCTGGAGCGTGCGGGAGAGTTTGTGGCTATGGCAGCCACCCTTATACAAATAAAATCCAGAATGCTGTTGCCAACTTATGACGAAGACGGTGAAGAGATTGTCTCGGAAGATCCACGTAAGGAACTGGTCCGGCGTCTGTTGGAATATCAGAAGTACCAAGAGGCGGGTCAAAAGCTCTATGAAAGGCCTCTTTTAGGGCGTGATCTGTGGGCCCGTGGAGAACGCATTCGCATCAAAAATGATCAAGAAGATGAGATCATTGTTGAAGAAGAAAATGCTTTGTTCGCTTTGATTAAAGCCTATCGATTTGCAATCAAAAATATGCGCAAAAAGACACATTCCGTTGTCGCATCCATGCAGTCGATCTCGGAAAGAATTCGCGAGATCAAACATCTTTTAAGTTTAGGACGCACGCATAAGATGAGTGAGCTACTTTCCTATGAAGAGCGGCGAAATGTGGATAAAGTATTAATCACTTTTTTATCTATGTTGGAACTCGCAAAAATAGGATTGGTCTCTATTTTTCAAAATGAAACTTTTGGAGAGCTCTATATCGACGCCAAAAAAGAGATTGTGGCCGATGCCATTAGCCGCGTTGACGAGTACGAAGAGGGGCGCTCTGCGGAAGAAGTGGCAGAATCTCTGCTTCAAGAAGCGGAAAGCGAAGCCTTTTTGCAAGAGCAGTTAGAGGATGCGGAAGAGGATCAACAGCTGTCGTTGGGGCAAATGCCTGTCGATCAGGAAGAACAAGAGGAGTCGATCGAAGCGGCATCGGACGACGACATTTTGGCGGAAGAGTTACGAATCCAAGAAGAGGACGAAAAACGCCAGCATTTAGTGGAAAACGTTCAAGATGTGGCAGCCGATTTGAATCTACAGGCGCACCTTTCAGATGAAGAGCTGGCCAATGTGAGTTTTGTCAGTGACGATGGAAAAAGTACTGAAGAGTCTCGTTTTCATGATGTGTCAGCAAAAGGTGATGAAGACATGCGAAGTGAGGGGAATGAGGAAGTGAAGGCCCTAAGAGTTGAAAGTGGAGAAGAGTTATCATGAAAGATAAAATGAAAAAAGAAGAGGCTCACAACGCGACAAAAGAAAAGAGCAGCGAAGAAGTAAAATCGACTTTGACCGCCGATTTGATTGCTGAAGCCAGTGGAGCTCTGAACCTTTTTGATGAAGAGGGTGCGAACGAAGATTCATTAGAAACTCTACAAGCCGGGGCCGCTGAAGATTTAGGTGATTTTTTAGAGGAAGATCTTGTGGCGGATGGTGATGAAGAAGAGATGGACGAGGCCGAAGCTATTGATGAAGTTGAACATTCTTTATCTGAAGGAACGGAGCTAGATGCTTATGAATCTGCAGAGATTGAAGAGGAAGAGCTTTTAGAAGACGACCAAGTGAGCTCCATTATTGAAAGTATTTTGTTTTCGACGGACAAACCACAAAGTCTTTCTGCCATCAAGCAGGCCTTTAAGGGAACCAACATTTCCTCAAAGCAGATTCGTCGTGCGATGGAACTATTGACGACGGAGTATGCTGGAGCTCGAAGAGGGATCACCTTAGAAGAGGTCACAGGCGGTTATCAATTGAGAACCAAAGTGGACAATATGCCTTATTTAAAGCGCATGTTAAAAGTCCGAACTTTTAAGTTATCCGGGCCTGCGTTAGAGGTGCTGTCTATTGTAGCCTACAAGCAGCCATGTATTAAGTCGGATGTGGATGACATTCGCGGAGTTGAGTCAGGGCATCTTATGCGAGGTCTTTTAGATCGTGGATTGATGGCCTTTGCGGGTAAAAGTGAATTGCCTGGCAAGCCGATGTACTATCAAACGACCAGAAAATTTTTAGAAATTTTTGGACTGCGCTCTGTTAAGGAGCTTCCCTCTCTTTCAGAGATCGATGAGCTGATCCCTGAAGGAATTGATCATGAAGAGGAAAAAAAGACTTTAGATATGCTGACAGAAGATCTTTCAGAAGAGGTAGGGACTTCTTATTCTGAAGGGGAAGAAGAGCTTTCAAAAATCACAGATAAATTGTCTGCCATCAACACCTCCTCTGATTTTTTTGAACAGGAAAAACAAAGAGAGCGTGATAAACGAGATGCGCAGCGGGCCCAAGACATTCGTGAAGCTCTGGTTTTAGAGGATGAAGTTCCGGAAAAAGATCGAAAATGGTTGGAGCGATATGATGCTAAATTACAAGAAGCAGAGGCGGCGCAAAAGGCACAAGAGGAAGCCTCTTTAGCGGAATCGGCCGCCGCTGAAGAAGTCCAAGTGGCTGCGGAAGCGGAAGACGCTTTAGGTGTAATGGACTCGCTTAGGTCAGTGGACAGCTCTGAAGAGGATGACGTAGCCGATATTCTTGCGGAAGCAGAAGAAGGTGATGGCTTCTCGGAAGCTGATGGTATTGTGGGTGAAGACTATGATGATTTTGAGGAAGAGTCAGAGAGTTCTTCAGGACCTCGATTTGATGAGGCCAGTGATTCTTGGGCTCATCCCATCGAGACTTTAAGTGAAAATGGATTGGATCATGAACTTGAGTTTGATCCAGATTTGATTGAAGCTAGTGGCAGCGAGGACCCAGAAAAGAGCCCAGTATAATTGAGAGCCATTTTTAGAATATACCAGCGGCTCCGAGTCTTAGCTATAATTTCATCTAGCGAGCTGATCCGAATGGTGGGACTTTGCCAATGGTAGATCATGATCAGTTGGTCAAAGGGACACTTCTAGCGGGCGGCTAGACAAGAACTAGGAGTCTAGGCTTGGAATTTATTTTTGCTGTCCTTTCAAAAAACGAAAAAATCAAGTTTGAAGAAGTTCAAGAGGCTATTGCGACCTTTCAAAATTTTCTTGCAGGCAGAACCTACAAAACAATTGTGACACCTTATGGTGTTTTTTGTGGAAGCGAGGGAGAGCAGCGATCCGTTTATGAGTTCGCGGATTCGGTGATGTGGCGTTTATCGCCCTATCTTTCATCACCGATTAAGGAATCAGTTTTTTTAGAAAAAGAATATTTGACTTTTAGGGAACGTGAACGGCTTGTGAGGACAGATGTTAATGTCCATTGGTCAGATGATCTGGTTGGCGGAAGTGCTGTTGAAAGTGGTGATTTTTTCTTACAAGGAGATGACCAAGGGTTGATTCCTCTATTTTTTGGAGAGACGGATCGGTGGGTTGTTTTGTCGTCGTTTCCAGAAGTTCTCACTCGACATTTTACAGATCTGGCCGAAGTGAATTTGTTTCGAGTCGCTGAATTTTTACGTTATGGCTTTCTCACTCCTGGGAGCACGCTGTTTAAAAATCTAAAAGTATTAGGTCCAAAAGAGACCTTAAAGATGTGTCAGGGAAAGCTTGAGATTCAGAAGCGACCACAGCGGGAAGATCCTATCGCAGAAAGTTCTCTGTCTAGCGTCGCGACTAGATATTTGGATCATTTTTCCGAACGTCTCGCTCTGCTCTTAAAAGGCCGAACCGTCGAGTACGCTCTTTTAACAGGAGGATCTGATACTCGGTTGATCCTAGCGGCTCTTACAGAAGAACAAAGACGTGAACTTCAGTTTGTTACTTTTTATGACCCCATTTGGTCAGCAAATCGTAACGATGTGGATATCGCTGTCGCATTGGCAAAAAAATTCAACCTTCGACATGAGATACGTCCTCATTCTAGAAATAATAGCTATGTAGAGGCGATAGAAAGTGATCTCCCACTGTACAGCCATACCGTGAACTTGCCCGCAAAACTCTGTGGCACCTTTGGAAGTGAGACCATTGGCGGAGCTGCATTTTGGCTGTTACCTTCACGTCCTTGGAGTGGACCCCATGGGGTTGGGTCAGCGGAAGTGATTCGTAAGCTTTTTCGTCGCCAGGTGGATGAAAGTTTTAAAGAGTTATGGAGTGGGAACCAGAATGAATCAGGGGCAGATGATAAGGCCTGTTCTTTGCCTTTGCCACTTCGTAGTACGGCAACGGCTATCTATGCGGATGTCAATGCCCTGCCTTGGCAGCATCCCTATCAACTGCGTCTTTCCCAAAAGCTATTGCCTTTTCTGGGAGTAAAGAATTTGCGGCTGATTCAGGGGGCTCCGGAGGAGTATCTCAGGGATTATAAAATTCAAAAGTATCTTTTTTTAAACGTGTTTCCGGAGTATTTAGAAGTTCCATTTCAAAGCCGTATCACTTACGAAGATGAACGTTTTCTCTCTCTCCAGTGGAAAGGGGAGCTTGTCCCTTATGCGGAACAGGCTTATGAGTTTTTAAAAAATCAGTGGTCGCAGTTGCCATGGTGGGACGGTCAGGTTTTGTTAGACGAAATTTCTCAACCAGAAAATATAGATTTACAGATTCGTCTTGTAACACTTATGTCGATTTTAAAAAAACATAAAGGTCATTGGTTATGATATTTGGTGATGTGTTAGGTAAGGACTCTTCGGGAGTGACCTGTTATTGTAATGGGGTGCCCGAATATGTAGGTCAAGAAGAGCACTTTCTTGATGACCTTTCCATGGGTCTTAAGTGGCAATGTGTGGAGTACACACGGCGGTGGACCTATTTGAACAAAAAAATTTTATTGCCAGATATCGAAAAAGCTTCGGATTTATGGTCTTTAGGAAAAACGGAGGACGGCCTAAAATGGTGGTCGGTTGTTGCTAACGGCCAGGGCCCAGCTCCGCTTCCCGGCGATGTGCTCGTATGGGATTGTGCTTTTCGTGGAACTGGCCATGTGGCCATTGCTCTCGGCCGGATTCAAGGGGCTGGACCACTTCCAATCGGAAACGCTTATGAGGGATTGGCCATTGCAGAGCAAAACTACAGCTCAAATCCCTGGCCCGGAGAGTACTCAAGGTCCTTGCCTTTCCAACAGACATCGAGTGGTGTTTATATTGAAAGCGAATCTCTTCTTGGTTGGTTACAGTGGCGCAAACCGGGCCGTGAAGTGACGAAGTAAAGGGGGCTGATAAGTGAATTTGTAGCCTTTGAGAGCGGGCAGTTCAGGGACTAGCTGACTGAGCATCTCAATCATATAGTCGACATGACTTTGCGTGTAGACTCTTCGAGGCATAGCAAGGCGGACTAGCTCTAAGTCCGCCGGGTGCTCTTCGCCAGATTCAGGATCTCTATAACCCATCATCACGGTGCCAATTTCCACGCCGCGGATGCCAATACGCTCATAAAGAGCCACGCTCAAAGCCTGTCCGGGAAATTCGTGAGGAGGAATATGTGGCAAGGCCTTGGCCGCATCTAAATAGATGGCATGACCACCAAAAGGCTTCACAACCGGTATTCCTGCTTGTTCGATTCCCTCTCCGAAGTAGGCCACAGATCGAAGACGATACTGGAGATAGTGCTCCTCTTGAATTTCTCTTAGGCCAATGGCTAAGGCTTCCATATCTCTTCCAGCCAGCCCTCCGTAAGTCGGAAAGCCTTCGGTGATCACCATAAGGCTTCGGACCTTCTCAGCAAGAGAGTCACTATTGACCGCCAGAAAGCCGCCAATATTGGCGAAAGCATCTTTTTTAGCACTCATCAACGCCCCATCAGCATAGGAAAACATCTCTTGTACGATTGAAGGGACAGATTTTTCCTCATAGCCAGGTTCTCGCAATTTAATGAAGTAGGCATTTTCTGCAAATCGGGCCACATCTAAAAATAAAGGAATGTTGTATTTTTGTGTCAAAAGGCGAACAGCCTTTAGGTTTTCCATCGATACAGGCTGGCCACCTATTGAATTGTTGGTGACGGTCATGATCACAAGAGCAATGGAGCTGTTATTCTTTTCAAGTTGGGCAGCTAGGCGATCCAGATCCATGTTTCCTTTAAAGGGCGCAAAGGCACCGGTATTTTTCACTTCCGGGGAGGGGAGGTCTATCGCTCTTGCTCCAGCTGACAAAATATTAGCCCGAGTGGTGTCAAAGTGAGTGTTTCCTAAAACGGCATCGCCTTCACAGATCAAGGCTTTCATCAACAGATCTTCTGCGGAACGCCCTTGATGGGTGGGGATGACATGTTTTAAACCCGTGATCTCTTGGACTGTGGATTCGAACTTTCGAAAGCTTTGTGAGCCAGCATAGGATTCATCGCCTATCATAATTCCAGCCCATTGCGTGGCCGACATAGCACTTGTGCCACTGTCAGTAAGAAGATCAAAGGTGACATCCTGAGCATCTAAAGAAAATAGATTGTAGTGGGCTTTTTTAATGGCTGTGGCTCGTTGCTCTTCAGAGAGCAGGGGGAGGGGTTCTACCATTTTTATTTTAAAGGGTTCAATGACCGTTTTGGGTTTGTAACTCATGTTGGTCCTCTCTGGATGAATAAAAAGACTTACAGTTGATCAGCTTATAAAAAAGTAAGAATGAGGACTAGAGAAAGGGCAACATTGGAAAAAATGGCCCATTTCTGGGCCATTTTATAAACAAGATTAGCGAATGTTTAAAATAGAAAGCGTCGGAAGTTTGCCTGTATCACCGTTAGAAAGAACGTCCCCATTTAGGTAAGTCGTAGAAGTTCGGGTTCCCGTTTCGAAATTGGACTGTTCGATGATCTTGATCTCATACCACTGACCCGCTTCCATTCCCAAACGAATTTCTGAGCTAGCAGATGTTCGTGTTTGACTGGTCTTCATAGCCATATAGGTCGGAGCACTGACGATGGATTTACCATTAGGAAAAGGAATAAAACTTGTGGTGCCTTGGAGAAGAGCTGCGACATTCATGTTTCCCTCATTTTGATTCCCGGTAATCATGCTTTGACCAGCAATTGAGGTTTGTTGAAGAGCTGTCGCTTTATTGACGTCGTCTGACTTGGCAATAAAAGAGTTTTTCATATCCATAATAATGGTCACGTTTGGCCCATTGATTTGTGCGGGTTGGGATTTTACCTCATTTGTGGCCTCAATAGGACAATCCGCACCAGTGATGTAGGTGCTAATTGCGCCAATTTCATCTCTTTGCTCTTGAAATTGGCAATTCTGCTCTAAACGACTTTTCAGATTGGGATCTAATTGGCCGCCGACATTTGGGTCTCTTCGACGATTCCAATTTTCAACCACATCACGAAGTGCAGCACTTTTTCCAAACTCTGAAAAAACCAAAAGAGCTTCTTGTTTTTCTTGAGCGTTGAGTTTATTCACAGGTGGTTTAAAGTCATCAGGATTTACAAATCCGCCACCACCAGGACCATCATTGGAAGAGTTATTACAAGCCGCCAAAAATAAAATACTTAAAGTAAGTGTCGTAAAAGAATTTAAAAAACGCATGAAAGTCCCCCCTTTAGGTCAGCGTCTATCCGGCATAAACTAAAATGTCTAAAAATCATATTAAAAATGAAGTGAGAGTCCAGAGAAAATGTTGAATTTGTAACATAGCTGTTACGCGTCTAGTGGCGATCCAATAAGGATTCCACAGAATCTCTTAACTTGAAACAAACAGCATCCATTAATTGTATTGGCCAGGATAGGCTTTGTTTTCTAACTCGACGGCGGTCACGTTATTGCCTTTTTCATTCTCAGCAATGCACTTATTCGAGATCTTAATATTTTGATGATAACAATGAGGGTACTTTTCAATCATGGCATGATTGTGAGTGGGTTTGCTGGCACAGGCACTTAACAACAACAAAGTTGTAGCAATCAAGAGTGTTTTCACAGGAAGCTCCTCAAACGGTAAGGGTTGGCTGAAAAATCTTTGGAAATTTTCAACGGACATCAATCAGTCTTGACAGTGTCTCGAGGATGATCTTGTTAATCAAGTGAAAATTTTTTGATGAAAGGGCGTTGGGCTTAGTGCTGCTGTCTGTAATTATTTTTAGATTCAAAGTGACGGGCTGTTTTGCTTTTCATTTTGGATGTGAGGTGTCACAAAGGACGTCTGCAATGAGGAGGTTGTGTGAAATCACTTATTTTTGCTCTTATGGTATCTGCTTCTTTTGGAACAGGGGCCTTCGCTGAAAATCATAGTGCTATAGAGTCTCAGGCTTGGACGGAGTTTTTGGGGTGGAATCTGACGCCACGAGCACAAGATCCACAGAATCCATTAAAACAGTGCATGCAAACGTGTGTTGCTTTCAGTGATCAACCAGGTCCACAGCTTCGGCAATGCCTTGCTGATTGCCAGGCCCTTTATGGTCACGGAAACTAATAAAAGCATTGGACTGTTTTATACGGTCCAATAATCGTTTCCTTTCAGGAGCTTTGCTAAATCCCCTGGGCCTTTTTTGTCGATCACCGTTTGATTTTGCTCACGAACCAGATCTCCAAAGCTTGGCTGTTCCACTTGGCGAAGTATACCTAAAGCCACCGGTTGATCGAGCTTTGTCAGTAGCATGGCAAGGCCCTTGTCTGTCGGGTCATGGATTACGAGATCTTCTTTTTGCAATCCCTCTTTTTCGTACTCCACCACTTCTAAGCCGAAGCCCTTTTGGCGAATTCCAAGCTCGTTATTTTCGCCGAAAACAAGTGGTTGTCCGGCTACGGCTTCAACCGTGTGAACGGGTCTTTGTTTTTTAGAAGCGTAGTTTTCAAAGACCTTATCTGCAAATGTTATGCAGTTAAAGTAGACTTCAACAAAAGATGTGCCCTTGTGCTGATGAGCCGCCGTAAAGACCTCTTTCATAGCTTTCAAATCGGCGTCCAAAACTCTGGCAACGAAGGTCGCTCCCGCAGCAATGGCTAAGGGAAGAGCGGCCATTGGTGGATCGATATGACCGTACGGAGTTGTTTTGGAAATCACCCCTTTTTTTGATGTCGGAGATGTCTGTCCTTTGGTGAGTCCATAAATTTCATTGTTCATTAAAAGGTAATTGACGTTGGGATTTCTGCGCATTGTATGAATGAAGTGGTTGCCACCAATGGAAAGACAGTCTCCATCCCCGCTAACAATCCACACCGAAAGATCGGGTCGCATGAGCTCTAGGCCCGTTGCTAAAGCCGGAGCTCGGCCATGAATGGTATGAAAGCCATAGGTGTCTACATAGTAGGGAAAGCGAGAGGAGCAGCCAATACCGGAAATCAAAGCAAAGTTTTCTTTGCGAATACCGAGATCCTTAAAGGTATTTGTGACGCCCTTTAAGATGGGGTAGAGCCCACACGCAGGACACCACTTTTGTTCAGCACTGCTGACAAAATCCGTTCTTTGATAGTTTAGCTCTGATGCTGTATCGCTCATAAATTAATCCTTTAACAATTGCAAAATCTCTTGTTGCAACTCTTTTTCACTCAGCGGGTAGCCTTTAACGCGGTTAAAACGTTTCATGGGTTTCGCATAAGCTCCCTGGAGGCGCGTCCACAACTGCCCGTTGTTGATCTCAGCTACAAGAATGGTTTTATAATTTTCAAAAATGGCCTCTAAATCTAAAGGTAGGGGATTGAGAAATTGAAGATGCGTGCTTCCTACGGAATGCCCTTCTAAAGCAAGTTTTTCCACCACAGTTCGGATGACTCCATAGGTGCTGCCCCAGCCGACCACCAAAAGATCTCCTTGTTTATGGCCATGAATCACCTGTGGAGGGATTTCGTTGGTCACTCGTTGAACCTTTTCGGCACGTGTTAGAACCATCTCATGGTGATTTTCTCGACCATAAGAAACCGCTCCCGTCAGGTGATCTTTTTCCAAGCCCCCAAGGCGATGCTCTAAATCTGGAGTGCCAGGGATCACCCAAGGGCGAGCCAAGGTTTCAGGATCCCGTTCATAGGGGTGAAAGTCACTGACTTGGCCCTTGAACCGTGAAAATTCAAATTTAGGAAGTGAACTCACTTCTGGAACCTTCCAGATATCAGCGCCATTGGCCAGATTTCCATCACTTAATAATATAACTGGGGTCATGTATTTGATGGCAATTCGCGAGGCTTCGTAAGCCATCTGAAAACAGTCACTCGGAGACTTCGGAGCCAAAACGACTGCCGGAGACTCGCCATTTCGTCCCCAAAGAACTTGTAACAAGTCAGCCTGTTCTGTTTTTGTGGGCAATCCTGTCGAGGGTCCTCCCCGTTGCACATTGATCACCACGAGTGGGAGCTCGGCCATAATGGCCAAGTTAAGGAATTCACTTTTTAAAGCCATCCCAGGTCCCGATGTTGAAGTGGCCGCTAAGGACCCTCCGAAGGCCGCACCAATGGCCGCGCCAATTGCAGCAATCTCATCTTCTGCTTGTAACGTAGTGACGTTAAAATTTTTAAGAGGAGTCAGGGTTTGCAGTATATCTGTTGCCGGAGTGATCGGATAGCTTCCAAGAAACAAAGGCAGCTCAGCCTGCTGTGCAGCAGCGACTAGTCCGTAGGCAAGAGCCGTGTTGCCAGTGATGTGACGATAAGTTCCCTTTTTAAGCTCTTGAGGGTTCGGCTTGATTTTGTAATGGACACGAAATAGCTCGCTGTTTTCGCCATAAGCATAACCCCCTCTTAAGGCTCTCTTATTGGCCTCGGCAATGTCAGGAAGTTTGGCAAACTTGCTGTCTAACCACTTTAAGGTTCCCTCTAACTCTCTTTCATACAGCCAGAAGGTGAGCCCAAGAGCAAAAAAGTTTTTGCAACGATCCATTTCACGACCGTTGAGAGGCAGGCCTTCTAAGGTCGACTTGGTCATTGAAGAGATAGGTACAGGGAAAACCTGATATTTTTTTAATGCATCATCCTCAAGAGGATTGTGGTCGTACCCGGCGCGCTCCCAGTTTCGCTTACTAAAACCATCTTCATTGACGATCAGCAGTCCACGTTCTTTTAATTGATCAATATTGATTTTTAAGGCCGCTGGATTCATGGCGATTAAGGTATCGGCATCGTCACCGGCGGCAAAAACATCATGGGAACCAAAGGTGAGTTGAAAGCCAGACACGCCACCGGTTGTTCCGGCAGGAGCCCGAATCTCTGCAGGAAAGTCAGAAACGGTCGAGATGTCATTTCCCATTATAGCGCTTGTTGTCGTAAAGCGCTCTCCCGTTAATTGCATGCCGTCTCCAGAGTCACCGGCAAAACGGATGGTGACTTGTTCAACGGATTCAGTTTGCGCGTCTGTAGACATGATTCATTCCTTTAACAAACATCAAAAGTCATGATGGATTCCTAATATAACATGCGTATATCATGATGTCGTGCTCGGTGTCGAAAGAATCTAAAAAAGGTCCAATCACTTTATTGGCCGCGTTGAATGGGCTCCCTTTCTAAGAAGAGGGGTGATAGGAACAAGCTCTTTCTTTTTCGAGGGGAACGCATGGATAAGATAGAAAAATATAAAATGGCCTTACAAGAGGTGAAAAGTGTTGTCGGTTCCTATAACAGTTGGATCACCAATCTGTCTCTTTTGGTTGCTTCTTTAAAAGAGCACATTCAACCTTGGTGGGTGGGCTTTTATTTAGTCGACCCTTCACAGAAGAAATTAGTTCTGGGTCCTTTTGCGGGTCCGCTTGCCTGTACGGAAATAGGCTTTGGCAGAGGAGTCTGTGGGGCGAGTTGGAAAGAGGAAAAGACTTTTGTAGTCCCGAATGTTGACGAGTTTGCTGACCATATTGCCTGCAGTTCTGAAAGCCGCTCTGAAATCGTTATCCCTATTTTTTGGCAGGATAAAGTCGTCGCCGTTTTAGACATCGACTCGGAACATCTTAACTTCTTTGATGAGACAGACCAGTTTTATTTAGAGGCAATAAGAGATCATTTGCAACAGAATCTGAATGATTTTTTTTTAAAAGGCCCTTTTCATGAGGCTTTGTAGACGCTTTTATTCCTTGTCAGCCCGCCCGACAAAATGACCGATGTTGAGTCGGCCCTCGGTTAGGATTTTTCCTTTTAAATGATCTACAGGAGTGGCTGTTTCTAACAGATCTGATTTTACCTTTTGATAGGACGAGTGGGGAGAACGACTTCGATAAAGGCCGATGGCTGCCGATACATAGGGAGCGGACATCGAGGTTCCCGATAAAACTTCGTAACGTCCATCAGGAACTGTGGAGATGATGTTTCTGCCGGGTGCAGCTAGATCTACTGTTTTAGGGCCAAAACAGGAAAAGCCGGTCAGTCGGTTTTCTGCGTTGTAGGCGGCAACGGAGATAAGGTTATCTAAATCAAAATTACTGGGATAGCGAGGATTGCTGTCGTTGTCGAGCCAGCTGTTTCCCGCGGCGGCAACAATCAAAGTCTGAGAACTTTGTGTCGATTGAAATAGATCATAAAGAATCTGTGAACGTCCTAAGGTCCCCCAGGAGTTATTCATGATCTTGGCTCCAACTTTTATGGCATAGGTCACAGCTTCTATGGCTTGTGCAATGTTTCCCCTTCCTTCGTGATCCATAAATTTAATGGGGATTATAGAAACATGAGCCATCACTCCAGGGAGGCCGACTTGATTGTGACGGGCCCCGATGATTCCCGCAACGTGAGTACCATGAAAGTTGTCATCAAAGGGGTCGCCATCATGGTTGGCAAAGTCGTATCCATGAATGTCATCGATATATCCGTTTCCATCATCGTCAACGCCGGACACTCCAAAGGCTTCGGCGGGATTGATCCAAATGTTTTCGGCAAGATCTGGATGAGTGTAATCGACCCCGGTATCAATGATGGCGATCTTTATTTGGGGATCTCCCTTTGTCAGTTGCCAGGCCGGAAAAATATTTGAATCAGACCCGGGAACTCCTGGAACCGGAAAAAGGCCGCCCCGTCGTCGTGGTTCGTTGTTGCCTAAATTTTTTAAACCCCATGAAACTTCAAACAAGGGGTCTTCAGGTTGTTGATAAGCTTCCACCAAATAATTTGGTTCATAGTACTGAACCCATTTTGCCGACAACAGTTCAGGGTGATGAGTGGAAATCCAATAAATGCGTCGATCTTCTGTTTTTAATGAGTGAATCTGAGTTGCGGACAGCAAAAGAGTCTCAGTTTTCCAAAGAGCAAACTGGCGTTCGTGTCCATTTTTTACTTGAACTAAATAGCCATCAAAATTTTGAGCCAGTGAAAGAAAGGCTCCCAGGTTTAGCCAAACGATAACTATCCAACGGGTCATTACAAGTCCTTTTGTAAATAGAGTTTAAAAAAAGGATAGTCGACCCGTTGAAGAGGGCTAGTCTTTGCGCGTTAGTAGTGAAAACCTAGGATCAGGCCGCCTTGAAAGGGGTTGCCTTTTTGATTTTCCGCAAGAATTGTTTGCGCTCTTAACGACAAACTCATTTGCGTGGCGGCTGTTCTAAAAAAAGTTACACCTAAAGTCGCGCCTAATGCAAAGCCAGCGACGCTATCGACTCCGGAGGCTGTTGTTGCCGCGCCTCCGTAACCCAAATCGGCGCCAATAAAAAAGGCGGTCGTGTCGGGAGAAAAGTAATAATTGGCTCCACCAGACAGAGCAATGAGGCTCGCGGTCTCTCCTGAGGAAACGAAAGAGCCTTCTCCCATGATTTTAATCGCGGCATTGGGGGTGACTTCCCAAAGATGACCATAACTTAAGTAATAACCCACTCCGGGAGCTTCGAGGTGGGTCAATCCAAAAGGCCCAAGTCCAAAATAAGTATAATGACGAGTTTCCGTTCGTCGAGAGACTTCGGTCACTTCTTTGTCTGTGATTTCACCAATGCGTTTGCTATTAGCTGTCTGGCTTTTGTTCAAAGCACTGCGAACCAAACGCGAGACAACGGTATCGAGCTCTTCTTCACCATTGGCTTTTAGCTTTGCCGCGTAGGTGACCTTGCCTTCTTTAGCCAGTCTGAGCGAGACCGTATAAGAGTTTCCGAGTCGAGTTATTGATGCTTTCATTTGCGCTTCAGAGCCCTCTTTTTGGGGAACGACTTGATGGCCTTCTTCATTTAAAGATGTGGTCATTAAATCCAACACGGCTTTGCCAAGTTCACCGTCAACACGACTGGTTTGAACGGGGTAAAGATAGTAATTCTCAGCAAAGGCGACGGATGAAAGAGCGAAAGCGAGTAAAATTAGGGAAAATCTTTTCATAAAAACTCCTTTAGAGATTTGGCTAAAAATCCTATTTGCTGGGAAAAGTTGCAACTAAAAACGCCGAGCCATAGGTATGACGAGATGGGTCGAGTCAATAATGCAACCAAGGTGTATTTTTAATCTAGTACTAAAAGAAGGAGCAGAGACTGTGAAATTGATATTTATCCTCATTTTTTTCTGGACTCTGAGTTCTTTCGGAGACGAAAAAAATCTGAATGAGATTTTAGACGCTATAGATAAAACATATCGATCAGAGTCGAGCTGGGCTCTTGTGGAAATGGAGATTCAAACTGAGCACTGGAGTCGAAAATTACAGCTAGAGATGTGGACAAAGGGATTGGATTACACACTTATTCGTATTCAGTCTCCCAAAAAAGATGAAGGTATTTCGACACTAAAGCGTAAAAACGAGATGTGGAACTATTTTCCAAAAATAAATAAAGTGATTAAAGTGCCGCCATCAATGATGATGGGCTCTTGGATGGGTTCGGATTTTACGAACGATGATCTGGTTAAAGACAATACCTTTAGATCGGATTATATATCCAAGTTTTTGCCTTCCACTAATCCTGAAATTTATCGAATTGAACTTGTTCCCAAAGAGAAGACCGTTTCTGTTTGGAGCCGTATAGAGCTTGAGGTCGAAAAGAAAAGAATGCTATTGTTAAAACAGCTCAGTTATAACGATCGAGGGGAAAACGTGAGGACCATTTCGTTTTCAAAGATCAAACAAATGGGGGGAAAGTTGCTGCCTACTGAACTCAAATTGGTGCCCCATAAAAAGAAAGATCAATCAACAACTGTTCGTTACAAAGAAGCTAAATTTAATCTCCAATTGCCGCCCAATCTGTTTCGTCGCCAAGGATTACAGAGAAAGCAATGACTATTTTATTCAAAATGGCTTATCGCAATTTATTCCGTCAAAAGAGGCGCAGTCTTTTAACGATTGCCGGAATGGTTTTAGGTTACGTTTTGATTTCATTTTCCGTTTCTTTAACTGAAGGAACCTATCATCAGATCATCGAAAGTTTTACGGCCACTCATACTGGCCACATTCAAATACATTATAAAGATTATGTGGATGTTCCTTCCTTGTATAAAACTTTGAAGCGTCCCAATCAGATTTATCAAGTTTTGGATCAAGATGACGAGATACAGTCTTATGCCCCTAGAGTTTATTCAGGGGCTTTAGTTCACTATCAGACTCACTCATCAGGTGTGCGCCTTCAAGGCATCGACATCGACCAAGAAGAG
>JAGRAG010000087.1 GCA_020435025.1 Bdellovibrionales bacterium
ATTTGTGGGGCTCTTCCTCGGAAGTCCCCAATTTGCCTCCTAATATAGAGCTTCTTATAAAAATTTTCTTTTTCTTGCGAAAGAATTTTTTGACCGATTTTATATCTCTTCCATCTTTGCTCAAAAGGCTCAGACAGGGTGGGCGGCAGCGCTGCTCGCTTTGCGAGCATCGCACCACCCAAACTCGCTTTTGAGCAAAGATGGAAGAGATATAAAATCGGTCAAAAAATTCTTTCGCAAGAAAAAGAAAATTTTTATAAGAAGCTCTATATTAGGAGGCAAATTGGGGACTTCCGAGGAAGACCCCCACAAATGCGACGGTTTTTACTCTGGCCAGAATGAGATTAAGATTTTTGTTCCCGGTACTTGCTCTTCCCACTGAAGATCAGGATCAATGGACAGCATGTTTTTTGCTGCATCATAAGTCCACCCAGGCTGACCTGGTTGAGAAGCTAAAATCTTTTGATTTCCAAAAGTCACCTCTAGTGACGACAGATTAGGTTTTGTATACAAAATAATTTCCTTTAAAGGCCTTCCCGGTTGATACTTTTCTTTACTCAAACCCCGCACTATTCTTTGTGCGATATCCGTGACATTGGCTTTAACGTCACCGCACAGATCATAGGTCTTGCCATTTAAAAGTCGAGCAAACTCAATGATCTTTTCAGGCTCTTTTGACGAATCATCTTTGCCACACTTTGGATTGGAGTTTGTAGCAAGTAACGCACTAACGGAAATGAGATCCATTGCTCCCGACTTTAAAGTCATTAAAAAATTAGCCGTCCCCCAAGCCGAGTGAGTGCTTTGATCTACCGCATCTGTTAAATAGATTAAAGCCAATCGAGCATCTCTACGATAAAATCCCGCATTGACCGTGCTCACAAGGGGTTCAGACAGAGCAGTCATTGTGGGCCCAAACACGCTTTCCATATAACCACCCTGTGTCCCCAATAGCACTCTATCACGAAGCTCTTGAACTGAAGTGTTCGGGCCAATAGTTAAATAACTGGGAGTCCCGACAAGCTTGCCCATAAGGCCCTTGTCCTGATCGGTGGATACAACTCCGAAGTGAGCTCCCACGGCTGTTTTAACAAATGTATCTAAAAAGATATCCATCTGATGTTCTAGATTTTTTTGATGAGGGTCCATACTACCCGAATTGTCGACAACAAATAAAACGTCTAGATTTCTTCCCATAGGAAACTTTCCATCTACGGAAATAGTTATTCTCTCTTTAATCACTCGCGGTTCATACTGATTTTCAGCTTGCACGCTATAGTGAAAGATCCCTACTGCCAAAAGTAGTGTCACAAACAGTTTCATTCTTTTCCCCCTTTAACTATGACTTAGGTAGAAATTAAAACGAATTGTCGAAGCCCGGTCAATGTTTGAAATTTGTTAAGTTAGGATCGTGAATTTTTCCAACCCCAACCCATGTCCTAACGCATTACAAAAAACAAAAAAAGTGAAATCTAAACCGACAATAAGTTGCTAAAATTAAAGGGTTACGGAGGCTCTATGGTGGCGTTAGGTTTGACAAAAAATCCCTCTCTATTTGCAATATGGTTCTTGTTTCTTTTGACAGTTGGCTCAACTTCAGAGGCATCCAATCTCGGTTGGCGAGCCAATGATTACCCTTTTGAAAAACTTCCCCCCAAAGCGCAAAAGCTTCTAAAAACACTTCCTCATCGGGCCATTGATTTAGAAACGGTTATAAAATCAGGGATGGCCAAGTCGGATAGCTTTCAATCTCTGATTGCTGCTAAAGCGGCCATCCAAGCCAACGAATGGATGGCTCAAGGTGCGATCGACACTACTTTCTTTGCCTCGGCAAACTACGTGGATGATCGCCACGAGCCCATGTCCTCCTTTGCAGCTTCGAATCAGCAAAACCGGAGTTTCGCACTTGGACTGATGAAAGGGTTTTCAACGGGAACGCGATTGACGTCTCAACTTTCCCTAGGTGAGTTTTCCTATGAACTACCAACAGGATTGGGAATTCCCTCGCCAGGAACGCAATCTAGTGGTGAGTTTTCCATTGCTCTATCACAAGATTTATGGCGCAACAGCTTTGGCCAATCGACTTCAAGGAAGCTTCGCGCTGGTGCGTTCATGAGTGCCGCAAATGACTTCGCCGTCACGGACCAAATGGAAAATTGGTTTCTGCAATTATCCGAAGTCTTTTACGGAGCTTGGCTATCCCAGTCACAGGCACGAGCTGCTAGAAGCTCTGTCACACGCAGTGAGCGCCTTGCCGAAATCACCCGTATTAAGCTAAAAAGAGGAACCGCGGAACGCCCCGATCTCTTACAAGTTGAGGCCAATTTAGCCAGCGCAAAGGTAAATTTGCAAAACGCTGAAAAACGTGTGGATGATGTCTGGCGAAAATTGGTCGTCACTTTAAAGTTTCCTCTCGAATGGCTCAACATTTCAGGGATGAAAGTGCCTGTAGCTATCTATCCAATACCTAGACAGACCTTTGCAACCTGTGGAAAGCCGGGACAGATATCTCCCCCCCCAGCAGCAAATTCTCTAACAAATAAACATCAACAAATGGCTTTAGCTGCAAAAAATTCTTTGGAAGCGAGCCAGAGTGAAATGAGCCCTGAATTGAGCTTGGAACTGAAGGCTTCAGGGAACTCTATAGATTCAGAATCTGGGACAGCTTTGAATGAATCTATCCAAGGAACCCATCCCCAGATCTCGGCTCTTTTAAAATTCAGTGTTCCACTAAGCAATTCCTTAGCAAAGGGCCAAGCCCTGAATGCCTACAAGGAACAGAGACAGGCCGAAGCCCTCGCCTCTATGGAGCAGTCCAATTTGCAAATAGACTGGGTCAACGCTTGCGCCAATCTCTTCCGTGCCCAGAGTGCCAGTAGCGAACTTAAAAAAGCCTATCTTATGCAAAATGAAAGAGGACAACTCGAGGAAAAAAGATTTCGTAACGGTCGCATTACGGCCCCTCTTGTTATTCGAGCCGAAGAGGAAGCGACTGGGGCAGAGTTGATCTGGCTACAAAGCGAAGTCGATCTTAGGAAGGCCGCTTGGCAAGTTAAAAAACTAAAAGGTGAAATTGAAACCTACATGACCCAACTCGCATCCACTTCAAATAGTTCGAACAAGTAAGGACAATCTATGAAATCACTCATTGCTTTTTTTGCACGCCAAGGAATCTTTGCGGAACTGACAACAGTGGGAGTTGTCCTATTTGGAATCTGGGTTATGTTCACTATTCAAAAAGAGGCCTTTCCCAATATCTCTTATGACTTCATTATGGTGCAAACACCTTTTCCTGGGGCCTCCGCCGAAGAGACAGAGCGACTCATCACCAATCCATTAGAACAAAACCTAACCGAAGTCGATGGCATAAAACGAATGGAGTCCGTGTCGGCAGAAAATATGTCCGTTATTTTTATGCAAGTCGATCCGGATCAGACAACAGAAGCAGAAGCGAAACTTGATGTACAAGAAGTCGTCGATCGATTCGTTGACGCTCCCGAAGGCGCTGAGGACACCCTTGTGACTTCTTTGGAGTCAAAAATGCAGCCCATTATTACTGTGGCCATCTCAGGTAACATTTCTGAGTTAGAACTCCGAGAACATGCCAAAACATTGGAACGCTATATCGAGTCCATTAAAGAGGTGGCCCGAGTCGAATTTAGCGGACTGAGAGATTTAGAAATTCACGTGAATGCCAACCCTCAAAAACTCTCACAGTATCAACTCACATTAAGTGATATTGTGGCCGCCCTTGGACGACAAAACCTTTCTATTCCTGGAGGTGCCGTCGAGAATTTTTTAACAGGCGACAAAAATTCAGAAATTATCATTCGAACCGTTGGTGAATTTCAAAAACCTGAAGAGATTTCTGAAACCGTTGTTCGAGCCAATGATATTGGAGAATCTATAAAGGTGAAAGATGTAGCCGAAGTGAAGATGGTTTTAGAGAAACCAGACATTTTGCATCACACCAACCGAACGCCTTCGATTTCATTAACCGTTCTTAAGAAAGAAAAAGCAGATGCCTTAGATCTCGTCGACAAAATCAAGGTCATGTTAGATGAAAAACGTGGGGAGTTTCCTGCGGAGGTGAAACTAGATACTCTCAACGACCAGTCCTATTACATTCGTCGTCGTCTCAAAGTACTGACTACCAATCTCGGAATCGGACTCGTCCTTGTTTTAATCATACTTTCGCTTGTTTTACCCTTGCGAGTGGCTATGGTGACGTCTTTGGGAATTCCCTTTTCCTTTCTCGGAACCATGATTGTCTTTCATCTATTTGGTATATCTTTGAATCTCATCTCAATGATGGGGCTGATCATCGTCGTTGGAATGCTTGTCGATGACGCCGTCGTTGTAACAGAAAATTCGGTGCGCTTGATGGATGAAACGCCCAACCCCACGGAAGCTGCTATTTTGGGAACTCATCAAGTATGGAAACCGGTCGTTGGATCTGTTTTAACGACCATTCTCGCCTTTTTTCCACTAATGTTAGTTTCAGGAATTTTTGGTAAGTTCATCTCCTTCATACCACTCGGTGTGATCATCGCTTTGGCCATTAGTCTTTATGAGTGCTTTTTCGTACTACCCCATCATATTGGTGCCTTTGTGAAAGCCACTCGCAATACAGCAACCAACTCAATGGGAGTTCTCGGAAAAGCCTGGGATAGTTTCTTGCTGCCATCCTATCTAAAAACACTAAAACTAGTGCTGCATTTTCGCTACCTGGTAGCACTGACCTCTTTTTTGCTATTCGTTGGCTCTTTGATTTTAGCAAAACAAGGAATGCAGTTGATTCTCTTTCCGGGAGACGGAATTGAAACCTTTAACATCAATATGAAAGTTCCAATTGGAGCCTCTCTGAAACGTACAGAAGAACTGGTTAAACCCATAGAAGCGGAAGTCGCCAAACTGGATAAGTCCCTTATGGATGATTTCTCTACAAATATTGGCACCCAAGTGCGTTCTCAAAATGATCCAATGTCTATGAAGGGAACCGAGTATGCTCAGATTCAAGTCTTTCTCACTCCCGCCAATTCGCGTGACACCACTGCTTCAGAAATTATGGCCAACCTAAAAAAAGTCATAGGCACTCCTGAAGGATTTAAAGAAATCAACTTCGAAAAAGGTCAAGCCGGTCCCCCTGTCGGAGCTCCCATTAATATTGGAGTTCGTGGGCAGAACTATGAAGAAATTATGAAAGTGGTGAGTGAGTTAAAAGCAAAAATAAGTGAAATTGAAGGAGCCTCTGATATTCAGGACAACTACTCTCTTGGAAAACGGGAACTGCGAATTTTTGTCAATCAAGAAGAGGCCGCGGCCGCCAACCTCTCTCTCGCCGATATAGGAAGGACCGTTCGTGCGGCCTTTTCTGGTTTAAAGGCAACTACTATTAAAAAACTCGATGAAGAGATTGATGTCCTCGTCGGCTACAACAAAGAAAGTCGTTTGCAAAGTGACTCTTTAGAGACTCTAATGGTTCCCAACCGTTTAGGAGCCCTCATTCCACTTAAAAGTGTGGCCACCATTAAACACGACCAAGGAATCTCGTTTTACTCACATGAGGACAACCAAAGAATGGTCCGAGTCACAGGCCAAATTGACGAATCGGTCACGAATGCCCGAGCGACAGCAGAAAAAATTGACCAGGAGATTCTCCCAGAGTTTCGAAAAAAATACCCACACATCAGTTACGTTTTTGGGGGTGAAGACCGAGACACCAAAGAAAGTATGGAGTCACTGGCTAAAGCCTTCCTTGTGGCACTCATCGGCATCGCCTTTGTTCTGATCATTATTTTCCAAAATTTACTTCAGCCCTTTCTGATTGTTCTCACAATCCCCTTAGGGATTATGAGTGTGATCTGGACATTCTTTATCCATGGCATGCCCATCTCTTTTATGGCCATGCTCGGAGTGATTGCTTTAGGCGGAGTGATAGTCAACAACTCAATTGTCCTGGTCTCCTTCGTTAATGAAAACCGAGCTAGAGGAAAAAAACGAACGGAAAGCATTATGTTAGCTGGGGAACATCGACTTCGACCAATCGTTTTAACAACGCTCACGACCGCAGCCGGACTTTTGCCGACAGCCTACGGATGGGGAGGATTAGATCAATTTGTCGTCCCTGTGGCTCTCGCTTTAGGGTGGGGAGTGCTTTTTGGATCCGTGCTCACGACAGTGGTGTTCCCTGCGTATCTAGCTATTATGGACGACCTTCAGTTTCAAATATTTAAAATTAGAGCGCGCGCTACAGCAAAGAATTCGAGTTCTACGATTTAGTTTTTAGATTAAAAACGAGATACTTAATAGCAGGTTTGAAAAACAAAAAAAGGATCTGAACATTAAAGTAAGAGCCTTTTTTTGGAGGATTCGACCATAAAAGAACGACCTCTTACAAATCCTTCACTCCTTGCCCTAAAAGACGGATCACTAACGGACTGAGTTCTTTAAATTTTAATTGAAATTGCCCACTTTGAAATCCTTCAAATGGCGGCCAATAACGAATTTCTACCAAACACTTTTCCGACACCTCTAAAACCCCTCGACAAGAGTGATTGGCCGAGTAACCCGGACCAGAAATAGAGGCCGCCTGGAAAGTCAATGGCGTATCCCCCGTATTTGTAACATCAAAACGAGCATAGCGTACCGAATTGACCCGAACTCGGCCAAAATTATAAGAATAACTGTTGGCAGGATCCGCGGAATTCATTTCTATATTCAATGGAATATCGTATTCAGCCTGCGAAAAAGGTGCGAGCAACAAGACTGCTGCAAACAAGAATATTTTTGACATACTTTTCCCCCTCAAAGAATCTTCTTCTGACAGTGTCATTGAAATAGAAACAGAGAAGCAAGAAAAAAAGACAGTGGTACCTTCCATTAAAAATTGATACACCCTAGGCATGACTCGCAGCATTTTTTTCATTCTTATCTGCTTAGCTTCAGCATTCAAAGCCTTCTCGGTCGAGGTCGGTTTCGTAACTTATCAGGATCACCTTGATGGCAGTTCTGTTATGTATCACGTCTTTATTTCTTATCCAGACAAGAATTCCCAATGGATTCATGCCTACCCTCCCAATGGTGTTGAAAGCTTTCATCAATTTGACAGAGCTTTTTTTCCTCCCTCAGAACGGTATACCTTAAAAATTGAAATCTTCTCAGCCCCCGCCTGGGTGCTTCCCACCGAAAGTTATCAGGTGTATTTTGGCAAAAAATTTGATCGCTTTTATCACGGAGATAACCAACATACGACCTATTGCTCAAAAATGGTCGGCGAACTTCTCGGGATTCCCACTACACCTTTTGAAGACGATCCCACAAGACGTGGAATCTCCGTTAAAAACGTCTATGACTTTTTACACAAAAACTCCCTCTTTCAAAAAACAAGAGTTCTCTATCGCCTGTCCCCCCAAACTCCCTTCCAAGAACTCCCCCACATCTCCTGCCAATCCCTTCTCCTATAACCCCTGATCTCTTCACCTCATCACTCTCAGTTCCCCTTTCCTTGCCAATAGATTCTGAAAGCCTCTTTTTAAATATGGAATGTCCTCTCAAAAGCGAGTTCGGTTGGTGCGAGGCTCACAAAGTGAGCTACGCTGCCGACCGCCCTGTTTGAGCCTTTTGAGAGGACATTCCATATTTA
>JAGRAG010000088.1 GCA_020435025.1 Bdellovibrionales bacterium
TTTTTTGTGAGACTATTTTTTCGAAAGTTGTGCTTTTGCGATTGAGAGCCACCACAGGCGTGCCCAGAGGCACGTTGAGGATGGGTCGATTGAGCAACAGTGCAAGATTCAAAAAATTGGCCACAAAAAAACGTAACTATTTAATGGATTTGGTATAAGTCTTTAATAACAATGAGGAGTCGTCATAAACAGTTATCTAAGACAAAGGTTCTTCGCCTGAATGACCTAATGAACAAGAACATTGACGACAAAGAAAATCACGACCGAATAGACGAAAAGCATGACAAGCTGGCCTGAAAGCATTTGGCAGTTCCCTCCCTGGTGCAACCGATAACTCTATTGCAACAAGTTATCAACTTTCTGTCAAGAAAAGCACTCATATTTTCAATGGTTTACCCTTCCAGGCTGGACCAATGCCGTATAGATCTATTCCAACAAAACACCAATAAACGGCACCCTTTGATTGCGGATCATTCTTGTAGAAGCTTTTTATGGGGTTATGATCCTTCAAAAGCGAGTTCGGTAGGTGCGATGCTCGCGCGAGTGAGCGGCGCTGCCGACCGCCCTGTCTGAGTCTTTTGAAGGTTCATAACCCCATAAAATGCTTCTACAAGAATGATCCGCAATCAAAGGGTGCCGTTTATAATTATTGAATGGTTTCTCCAATGATGTGCCCAACCAAATCGTAATCATGGCTATCGGTGATCTCAACCATAACAATATCTCCAGGGGATGCCAGTCCCTCATTGATATACACCACGCCATCAATTTCATAAGCCTGTTGCGAAGTACGGCCTTGCAGTAAAAGATCCGTTTCTTCGCTAACGCCCTCTATAAGGACCTCAAGTGTTTTACCTACTAGCTCACCATGTTTTTCGCGGCTAATTTCCAGTTGAAGCTCCATAAGTTCATTGTAACGACGTTCTTTGGTCTCTTCGTCAATTTGGTCTTCCAACGTCGCCGCCTTAGTCCCCTCTTCGGGAGAATACTTAAAACACCCGACACGATCAAAACGCTGTTCTTTCACAAATTCCATCAACTCCTGAAACTGAGCCTCTGTTTCTCCTGGAAAACCGACAATAAATTGGGTTCGAACGACAGCCTCTGGCAGCCGAGTCCGAATGTTTCGTAAGGCCTCTTCAACTTCTTCTCGAGTCATTCTTCGATTCATGCTCTTTAACATTTCGTTGTTTATATGTTGAAGGGGCATATCAAAGTACTTAACTAAGTTCTCACGAGACTTTATAAGCTCAACTAATTTTGAATCAATACCATCTGGATAAAGATATAAAACTCGGATCCACTGAGCCCCTGAGTGATCCGACAGTGCTTTGAGCAATTCATATGGGGATTCGGTTCTTTGACTGTCTTGCTTTTTTAAATCCCATCCGTAGTCTGTAAAATCATGAGAGATCACCGTGAGCTCTTTGACCCCACCGGCCACTAAAAGTTGCGCTTCGCTGATGACGTTTTCTAAGGTCCGTGACTGCAAATTTCCTCTAATATTGGGAATAGCACAAAAAGCACATCGCTTCTTACATCCTTCAGAAATTTTTAAATAGGCCCGATGCCGTGCTTGAGAGTTAATCCGAGGAGTCGTCTCTTTTTGAAGAAACGTTGCGCTTTTAAAATATGTTTTTTCAGCTTCTCCCAATTCCGATTTTTTTAGTATCTCGCTGATATTTTGAAATTCACCGGATCCAATAAAAAGATCCGCTTCTGGTAGTCCCTCAACAAGATCGTCTTGAT
>JAGRAG010000089.1 GCA_020435025.1 Bdellovibrionales bacterium
AAGCCTAATAAGAAGTACTATGATCCTCGAAAATGGCTCCATGAAGGAGAACAGTCTTTCAGCCTAAGGTTAAGAAAATCCTTTGAAGATTTAAATAATTTAAGCTGATGGAAACGACACCCTTTAATCGTGGGTGTCGTTTGCTATTTTTTAGGTGTTATATCGATGACTTTACGGGGAGTTACGTCTCTCTCCGTTTGTGCCTTTTCCAGATCAGAAGACGTATAAACAGTATAACTTTCAAAATGGCTTCCTCGCGGACTCTGCCCTCCGCCAAAATGAACAGAAGTAAACTTCATGGTTCCTTTAGCCAACATTTTCTGGAATTGATATTTCAAAAACAGTGCAAAGGGAATCCTTGTAATTGGAATGACCATGCTAAGTCCGAGTGCATCCGTTATAAAACCCGGGGTTAGCAGCAATAACCCACCCGCAAACACAAGCATCCCTTGTATAAGTTTATTCGCCGGGATTTGTCCTTGATGAAGCTCACGTTGAATATCAATTAACAACGATCGTCCTTGAGACTTTGCAAGGGCTGCACCGATGACTCCAGTTAAAAGAATGATCCATATTGTCTCTAGCACACCAATTTGTTGACCCACAGTGATCAGCAGATAGAGCTCTACAGCCGGGACAACAGTAAACAAAATAACCAGATACAAAAACATAGCTCTCCTTTAGTGACTTTTAATATGGGGTGCCAATTGTGTCTGTCAAGGCTGCAGAAGGACAATATTTGAGTAACAATCTGACTGCATGCCACTTGCCGGGCAACCCAATATGTGGCAAAAAATTCATAGCGTTTTCGCCTACAGAGGAGCTCATCATGCCTATGATTGGTCAGCCGGCCCCACAATTTACTGCAAATGCTGTCGTGGGCAAAGGGGATGTTAAAGAAATTAGCCTTTCCGATTATTCTGGAAAGTATGTCGTTTTGTTTTTTTACCCCTTGGATTTTACCTTTGTTTGTCCCACCGAACTCACACAATTTAAAGAAAAGCTCAGTGAATTTGAAGAGTGCGGAGCTGTCGTTTTAGGAGTCAGTGTCGACTCTGTTTACTCTCATAAACGCTGGATCAAAGATGATCTAGGTCCTCTTGAATATCCCTTAGTCAGCGATATGACAAAACAGATCTCCCGGGACTATGGGGTCCTCTTACAGGATAAAGGGATTTCCACAAGAGGAACATTTATCATCGATCCGGAAGGAAAAATTCAGCACATTTCAATCAATAATTTAGATGTCGGCCGGGATGTTAATGAAATTTTACGTATCTTAAGTGGGCTTAAATCAGGAGAGCTTTGCGGAGCCGGCTGGAGACCCGGCGATGAACACCTCGCCCCATCTTGAGAAATGCAAACCTTCCATGAGCAATATCACCAGCATTTAAAAAATACCTATAGCTCGCTTATGGGGCTGGAAAGCTTCAATGTAGAAAACTTAGTCTCTCCCTATTTGGTACAACTGCCCACACACGTATTAACGGAATCTACGCAAACCATAGATGCTCTTTTTAAATTGAGCCGAGACCCTAATTATCGAAATGAGATCCAAAAAAACGATCCTCGCGCCCTAGAATATCGCCCAGAAAACTACGCCGTATTAATGGCCTACGACTTCCACATCGATTCTCAAGGCCATCCACGTTTGATAGAAATTAACACCAATGCCTCTGGCTATCTTTTTTGCAATGAACTTTACCGTATTTTAGAAGACAGAAGTGCACTCGATCTTTTAAAGCTCTCTTTTTTCGAAGATGCCCATGGAAAAACGACGAAAACAGAAACAAGCGCTGTTATTTTAGATGAAGAAATCTTCAAACAAAAAATGTTCTTTGAATTTTTAATGTATAGAGATTTACTAAATAGTTGGGGTTGGACGGCAGATTTATTGAATGTCGAAGACTGTGCCTTTGCTCCAACGGGTGATCTTCTTCACCCTAGAACTGGTAAGGTTGTTGATTTTGTGTACAATAGATTCTGTGATTTTAAACTTGCAGAAGAAAGGTCAAAAAAACTTTTTAATTCTTATAAAAGTGGCCTCACTAAATACTCACCCAATCCCTTTGAATATACACTACTTGCTGACAAACAAAGACTTATGGATTGGAGCCGCCCTGGTTGGTTAGAACAATTTTCGCTTCTTCCAGATGAGTTGGAAATCCTGCGGACCGTCTTGATTCCTACCAGGCATGTAAACACCTATGCCGATTGTGAAGAGCTTTGGGAAAAACGGAAGAATCTTTTCTTTAAACCAAAAGAATCTTTTGGGGGAAAGGCCACGTATCGGGGAAAAAATATCTCACGTAAAGCGTTTGAACGTATTTGCGAAGGAGATTCCGTCGCCCAAGAATATGTTCCTGCCCCTACCGTTAACGTCATGTTCAAGAATATCGAATCAGAATGGAAATACGATTTGCGTTTTTACGTATATAAAAACCAAATTCAATTAGCAGTGGCCAGAATCTATCAGGGACAGGTTACTAATTTTAATACCCTTGGCGGCGGCTTCGCTCGCGTCAGCTTTACTTAGTCCAAACCGCACCAAAGGCTTGTTCCATCAGAAGCCCATTAAATATTTACTGGACGAAAGAGGGGAATCGGTTCAGCTACTCACGTTAAGTGCCGAATATAACTATGTTATGGGTAGCATTAAAAAGCGAAAAGAGTCAGCAACAATAGCAACTAACCGATATGAGAACTTCTCACAGCTCGATGGTTTTCACAGCTGGCAAACAGACGTCGAAGATGGCCACATCAACTATCCTGTGCGCGAACTTCGCCAAGGAAAAGTCAGTTACTTTAATTTTAAACTCGCAAAAGAAATGGGACTGATTTCAAATTCTCACCCAAATAAACTGAATAAAGAGCTGAAAGACATTATTTTAAAAACATTTTCAATCCGAATCGTTAATGAATATGAAGAAAGCGAAGGTATTGTTTACCATCCAAAGGTACTTAAAAAAAATCAATATATGGCAACCCGCTATTTACAATTGCAACACCAAAACAAACTAGGTGAAACTTCGGGAGATGGTCGTTGTATTTGGAATGGATTCGTCAAACACAAAGGTACCACATGGGATGTTAGTAGTCGAGGCACGGGAGTCACCGCTCTGGCTCCGGGATCCGTACTTGCAGATAAACCTTTAGAAACGGGAAATATTGATCACGGTTATGGGTGTGGACTTGCGGAAATCGACGAACTCTACTCTTCAGCAATAATGTCTGAGATATTTCACAACAGAGGAATAACTACAGAACGGATGTTAGCAATCATTGACTTTGAGGATGGTTATGGAATTGGAGTTAGGGCGGGAACCAATCTGTTCCGACCGGCACATCTTTTTAGATATCTAAAACAAAATAAATACGAGTCACTCAAACAAGCAACAGATTATCTGATTCAACGACAATGTAAAAATGGTGAGTGGGACTTTGATCCACATACCCATGATAGGTTTGATCAAATGGCTTCCGCTCTTGCGAAGTCTTATGCCAATTTTCTGGCACGCCTTGAAAGGGACTATATCTTTATGTGGTTGGACTGGGATGGTGACAATGTCCTTATGAATGCAGGAATCATTGATTATGGGAGCATAAGACAATTTGGGCTTCGGCACGATCAATACAGGTATGATGATGTAGACCGTTTTTCCACAACACTGAATGAACAGTATAAAAAAGGAGAACTCACCATTCAGGTCTTCCTTCAACTAGTTGATTATTTAAAGACGAAGNNGAAAAAAAAGAAACCTTTAAGTTCTTTTAAGAGGCACCCACAATTATTAAAAATGAGAAAGACTTATAAAAAACGCCTGGAAGAACTTCTATTGACACAGTCAGGAATACCCCTTGAATTAGCTCGAACCTGTATGAAATCCCACCCCAAAATCGTTAAAAATTTTTATAAGTTGTCGCGAAAATTAGAGGGGATTAAGACTTACAAAAGAGCCTCAAGGGTAGATGATGGAGTCAACCGCCCCGCTTTAATCAATCTAAAAAAAGCGCTCTATTTTGTCGCCAATCATACAGCCAGAAAGGATTTAAAGAGAGATCCTATTTTTCTAGAAGACCTCTTTAAGTTTTGTCTTTCCGAAGAAGCTACAGGCAAAGATCTTAAGCTACGGCCTCATATTGCGACAACTCTTACTGAATTCACTAAATCCTTTGAAAAGCTCTTACGAACTGAAACTCTTAGAAAAGATTCCAAAGCGATACTCAAAAAAATCATCAAATCCTTAAAGAAACAAATTTCACATCCCTTTGTTACAGGAAATGGTCTCATTCACCTGGTAGATGAGCTTATTGTTAAGAAAAATAGCGGCTCTTCTCATCAGGATATGCAAAAAATGATCGATTTTTTAATAGTAAGCCAAAGTCCAAAGATAGACCGAGAGGAAACCTCACAGTCCCTATCAGAGTCCACCAAGAGTTCGTTTCTACAACTAATTGAAGACCACAAAGAAAGCATTTAAGACGGTTTCTGTAGTAGAAATTCCGTCAATTTTGCGTTGCAGCAGCTTCAGAAATCCTGTAATCTTGTCCCTCAATTGGGACGTCCTATTAAATCGAAGGAGCACGAGGAGGAAAAATGATCGTTGTCACTGGTGCAACTGGATTCATTGGTAGTGCTATGGTTTGGGAACTTAATCAAAATGGTCTTACCGATATTTTGTGTGTCGATACCATTGCTCCTAATGATAGGCCTCAGCCACTGAGCGGCAAATCTTATAAAGAATTTCAAAGTGCCGAGGAATTTCGTCAATCAGTTCTTAACACATCTGATAGAATGAATGTTGACGTTATATTTCACATGGGTGCCTGCTCCAATACGGCAGAAATGAATAAATCCTACTTAGCCGATAACAACACACAATACACGAAAGATCTTTTCACTTTTTGCGCTCAACACGACATTCCCTTTATCTATGCAAGCAGTGGAGCGGTCTATGGTGAAGGAGAGCACGGGTTTAGTGACACAACGGACCCGACCGAATTCACTCCCCTCAATCCTTACGGCGAATCGAAATTAAATTTTGATATATGGGTCTTAAAGGAAACAAAAACTCCATCTCATTGGTATGGTCTCCGTTTTTTCAATGTTTACGGCCCTAATGAGTACCATAAACGCGATATGTGCAGTGTTGTATTTAAAGCATTTAATCAAATCAATGAATCACAACAGTTAAAGCTTTTTAAATCTCATAACCCTGACTACAAAGATGGGGAACAAATGAGAGATTTTGTTTATATAAAAGATATTACTCGTTGGATGTGGGAGCTCTATCAAAAACAAAAAGCTCAAAGTGGTATTTACAATTTAGGATTTGGAGAGGCTAGGACATGGCTCGATCTAGCTAAAGCTACTTTCTTAAATATGGGTAAAGACTTAAAAATTGACTGGATAGATATCCCTTCTCACTTAAGAGAGCAGTATCAATATTACACAAAAGCAGATATTTCAAAGTTAACAAAACAAGGATTGTCCACGCCACAGTGGCCACTTGAAAAAGGGATTGCGGATTACGTTAAAAACTATCTTCTTAAAAGCGATCCCACGCTATAGGCTCTAGAGTGTTACATATTGTACTCGTCAGGACTAAGTATAGTTCAAATATTGGAAGTGCCGCTCGTGCTGGAGCAAATATGGGAGCCTCCCAATTACATTTAGTGAACCCACAATGCTCTATTGATTTACATGCACATCAAGCAGCTGCTGGCTCCCAACAGCTGCTTGATAACGTGAAAACATATATAAATATGCGAGAATTTCATCTAAAGCACTCCAATGGAATAAAGATCGCCCTCACTCGCAGAGCCGGCAAACATCGTGGCGATAGGCTCCTTTCTGAAAGCCTTCGCTCATTGTCGAAAGATCCGGATCCCTCTTTGACTTCCAACTGCTATTTTATTTTTGGGCCC
>JAGRAG010000090.1 GCA_020435025.1 Bdellovibrionales bacterium
AATTCGGGAACCAAGTTCACGGACTCTACGAATCAGTTCTTCGTGGCGAGGTCGATTTAAAATAGTCACAGTAACTTCATTGACCGATTTATTTAAGGCTGATGCAACTGCACGAATGTTTTCTTCCGGCGACCTATCAATATCAATTTTGCCTCTAGCTTCAGGGCCACAAGCTATCTTGTCCATATAAGTATCAGGAGCATGAAGAAAGTTACCTTTTTCAGCAATAGCTAAAACCGATAAAGAACCAATACCTCCGGTGGCACAAATGGTCGTTCCTTCTAGAGGATCGAGGGCAATGTCAACCGCCGGGGCCCCTGGTCCGTTTTGTCCAACCTGCTCCCCAATATACAACATAGGAGCCTCATCCCTCTCCCCTTCGCCAATCACCACGGTTCCATCGATATTCATAAAATCAAAAGCTTTTCTCATCGAGTCCACTGCAGCTTGATCGGCGGCCTTCTCATCTCCACGTCCCATAAATAAGGCACTCGACAGGGCTGCTGCTTCCGTCACTCTGACTAACTCTAAGGCCAAATTTCTGTCCATATCTCTTTCTCCAACCTTTCCCATAAGGCCTCAGGCAACCGAGTCGGCTTAAAGGACTCATTTAAGGGAAAATGCAAAGTTTCTCCCAACGCAATAGGCTTTTCCTGAAACCGATCCGAATAAACAACATATCTAAATCGAATTTTAGATCTTTCCAAGCGCACTTGTAATTCCACTCGTAACACATCATTAAAATAGGCAGGAAGCAAGTGCTGAACTTGGGTTTCTAAAACAGCGAGAACAATCTTTCCTTCCGGGGCATGTAGATGTAGCAGATCATTCTGACGCATCCAATCGACTCGAGCTTCTTCTAAATATTTTAAATAAGTTGCGTGATGAACGACTTTAGCCAAATCGGTTTCATAAAAAGCGACTCGACGTGGGTAAGTAAATCGCAACATGTTACATCTCTAACTGTGAAAGTTTATCCAAAACCGGATTGAGGGATTCCGTTAGAGAGCCCATCTGACTCAGTAAACTCACCACTCGACCGACGAACTCCTTTTCTCGCGCCGCCAGCTCTTTGACATCGACTTCAGCTGTGATCTCTCCATACTTTGCATGAAAACCACCTTCACTGACACCGCCACCCACTTCAGCAACCACACCATTTCGATAAACCAAATAGTAGTCATCGAGCTCCACGCGAAGCTCTTTTATCACTTCACTCGCACCGGTCGCTTTCTCCGTCCAAACGTAAACATTTGTATCACCAATGCCCTGAAACCAATAAGTGCAATCCATATCAGAACCATAAAGCTTCGGAGAGACCAAGTGCAGCTCCGCCCCGAGCAATTTATCATCTAAAAAATGATTAAAAAGAAGCCTTCCTTCACTACTGATGGCATGAAATGAAACCCCCATTACGTCCTTTTTCACCCACATCACCTCAACTTCAAGGTCTACAGGAGGATGATCGCCTAACTTTAAACGGAGCTTTAGTTTTTCTCCCTTCTGAGCCGTGAAGGTCGACGGAGGCGCCAAAGCCATCCCCGTATAACTCATATCGAAAACAGAACTCCGACTGGTGTCCTCCCACAAAGCTTCCACTCCTAAAAACATGGCAGACGATTCGGGAACACTTTCATTAAGTTGAATTCTTTCAAATCGACGACGAGATGTTCCGGAATACTGATCCATCACTGACTCCTAGCTGGCGATTGCGGACTGGCATTTTGACTGTGCACATATTTTCTCACCTGAAAGGCCATCTTCTGTAAAATGACTTCTAAACCAAACTCAACAAAAAACTCAGGCAACGGTAGTTTGTCGAAATTGAAACGCGTTGTCATTGAGATTTCACAAGTACGACGCCCGACGTCTTTAAGAACCACAACTCCCGTCATCCCCTGAAAAAGGCCCTTGGTGTGACGCCAATGAATCTCATATTGTGGTTTGGTTTGACCTTTTAAAGTCTTTTTCATGTAGTAAAACTGCATCCATAGATGAGCATGGTAGTCAAAAGCTTCACCATGTAAATAAAGCTCCTTTTTTTTAGAGTCCCACTCTTTTTTGCGTACATAGGGTTTCATTTCTGAAAAGAACTCAAATTCCTTAATGGCATGAAAGGCTTGATCTGCATAAACATTAAGATGCTCTTTTGCTAGCATATATAGCTTTTTACGACTTTCCGATCCCTCAACAGGCTCGACGGCCACCCAAGACAAGGCTTCGCCCTTTTGCATACGCTTTATATATTTCTCTCCTTGAAATGGGTTTTTTTCATTTTCTAAAACAGTAACAAAGGGAGCCTTTTTGACAAAGATCTCCCCTTTTTTTTGGACAGCTCCCGCAGAATGACTCAGTGAGACCACTATCAAAATGAAAGCTAGCAGAAACGATTTTGTTTCGGTTGCCCTTAATCGAAAATACACATAAAGTGATCGCGTTCCAGAGTCCCACATAACCTCTATTATTTAGGGAGATTTTAAGTTTGTCACTGATACAAAAAAGTTCCCTACCTATGTGGGCCACTTATAGCCGTATTCTACTCACACCTGTGATAATGGTCACTTTAAGCGCTTCGTTTCGACATGCGGAGTGGATCGCTGGTATTTTATTTATTGTGGCTTCGATGACAGACTGGCTAGACGGATACTTAGCCCGAACATTAAATGCGGAATCCAATATGGGAAAATTTATGGACCCCATTGCTGATAAAATACTCATTCTCGGGTGCCTGCTCATTTTATTAGACATGCATCGGGTAGGCCCATGGCCCGTAGCACTTCTTTTGGGTCGTGATATCTACATAGGAGGCCTCAGATCTGTTGCCGCTGCCAATAATATTATTATTTCAGCGAAGCCACTGGGAAAGTGGAAGACTGCTTTGCAAATGGTCAGCCTACCCTGCTTATTTATCTATGATTCCAATTTACCCATTCCTTTTGTGACCATTGGTACCTGGCTGTTATGGGGCGCCGTTGTTTTAAGTCTTATATCTGGATTTGAATATATGGTGGGATATCACAGAAACCGGGATTCCAAAGTCTAAATTGACTCACATAGCAATGCATCAAGCCCCTCAATCAACATGGACATCTGCTTCATTTGTACTAGGATTTATGAATACTTTTAATTCCTTGGGAGCTCAAATCTATGCAGTGGATTAAAGACAACACTTGGGAGATCAATCAATCTAAAGGATTGCGCTATTTAGGTCTCGTTTTATCTCTGATTCATATTATCACCTTTTTCCAATGGAACTCACTTTACAGTACACCTGACACTGGCACACAAATTGTTTGTTGGAGCTTTTTTGAAAAGTGCAAAGAGGCTGCCTTTGTCACTGGTAATGGTGGGGCTCTGTACACCTATTTGGGTTTAGCGGCCCTTTCTGCTTTTTTATTTTTATTGGGCCCCGCACTGACCAGTCGAGCTTGGGGGCTACTAGCCACAACCTTTTTTTTAAAACTTTCCATATATCTTTTTGACTATCGACTCTATTCAAACACACACACTCTCGTTTTTTTAGTAGAATTGGCTTTTCTTCTGGTTCCCAACAAACGCAATCTCTTTAAGTCACTCATTCTCGTTTATTTTCTTACTAGTGGTCTTTTTAAGTTAAACACAGCATGGCTGACTGGCTTCGCATTTGAACCTCTTCACTTTGCTCCAAAGGTCAATGAGTGGTTGGCCGTTTTATCATTGATCGCAGAGTTAACTCTTCCCTTTTTTCTATTAGCTAGAAAAATGAAGCACATTTTCATCGGTGTTATTAGCCTCACTATTTACCATTTTTTAATGGGCTCTTTTGAGGGATACTTTCATCTTTTTATAATGACACTATTGCTCGTCTTGTTTCCTGTATTGAATCAAGAGATTCACAACGAGGAGCAGGGCTATACATTTAACTCCTATCTCCGACCTTCCCCAAGTAAATTGTGGCCACCGATTGGTATTTTGGTGTTTTTAGGGCTGCAAGCGCTCCCATTTTTTTTAAAACTAGAGTGGCCGACAACCCCCTTTGAACTCATTCGCCCCTCTTTACCTGAAGAGTGCCAACAAAAAAGTGTTGCTATTTACACCAGTTCGACAAAGATCCTTCCTAACCTCTTAGAAAACGTCGAACAACACACAAGCTGTAAAACACATATTCGTTTGGCAGCCCTCAAAGACAAGTGTCATGAACTCAGCCAAGAAAAAGACTTTGTAACTATCTATAGCAGCTTTGTTCGCCGTAACTTTTCAGAAAGCCACTTTCAAACCGTATTTGAAATGACCGATGCCTGTGGTCGTACCCAAAAGTAGGAGACGGAAATATGTATGATCAACCTTCCAGCCCTTATCGTATTTTCTTAATCCCTATTCTTCTGATTTTTTGGGGCTTTGTTATAGTGACGGCATTTCGTGCCAACCCCTTTCTTTTTCAAAGCCAAACATTAATCAATAGCATTACACATAAGAAAATTGAGCAGCAACACCCCTTTCCAAAGCCAGATCACCATCTAGTAAAAATACAAGTGGATCACCCTAAAGAACTTCCAGAATATCAGTACACAGCCCCCGATAGTCAAAGATGGAGTCGCAAGTTAGCTTTGCAGAAAGTCCAACCTTTGAACTTTCCGGATTTAAAAGATGTCAAATACCGACTGACTTCATCAGATATGTTTTTTTGGAGTTCCCATTCATCGATCTTTTATGCGCGACCTATTGAGATAGATGATAGAACAGAAGAGTCCTCCTCTGCTTGGAGTTTTCAGTTTGTCGAGTCAGAAATACCAAGGAATGATCCACTCATCACGGATCAGTTTGTCATTCTGACAACCAGCTACAAGCGCATCGTTGTCCTTGTTCGAAAAACAGGGCAATTACTATGGTCTCTGACTGTCGACTATGATATTCAGCAATCTCCGGCCCTTATTGAACAACAGCTTCTTGTTTCCCTATATGATGACGAGACTCAGCAGTCCTATCTAAAATCCTTTGATCTTGTAAATGGAACTCCCGGAACATTTCATCTTGAACTCTCCGGAAGACTATCTGCCCCTCTTCTTTATCATTCCGATTCGCACTCTCTTTTCGTAGCTACCGAGGAGCGAGAGTTACTGCATGTTCAAACTCCGTCAGGAGATATTTTATGGAAACACACCACTCCCTCTAAAGTTGTGACACAACCCAATTTAATCGATGATCAGCTGTTAATAAATACCGCCGATCAAACAACCTACTCTCTTAAATTAATGAGCCCAGAAATAAATTGGGATTATAAATTAAAAGGAATTGCTCAACATCCCTTTATTGTTATTCCATCTAGTCATTTTGTTGCTGTAATGACTGATGGTGGCTATCTGCACACAATTGACTACAAAACAGGCAAAGGAGTTTGGCGCTTTAATACCCAAGCAAAAGCTCAGACCTCCCAGATTGCGGCCGTTCGCTTCAGCAATCAGGTGATCGAAGAAAGAGAGTTAAAGTGGCACTATAAGGGTTGGTCTATTTGGGCGCCTTGCGTAGAAAATCGAATCTGTATGTTCAATCCATCTGAGGGAAATCTCATTGGCCGCCTTTCAACCGCGGGCGAATTGGCTTCAATGCCTTTATTTAGCTCTGATCATAAGAGATTGCTGATTTTACTAAAAAATGCCAAAGACCAGATTGCAAAAAAAGCCTATGACTGGGGTTTAGGTTCATATATTGAATTGTCTCAGTACAAACAAGAGTTAGAGGACGCTCAGAAAAAAGCGGAGGAAGAAAAAGCCCAGGCCAAAGCAGCCGCCGCTCAAGCCAAGGCCGCTGCGGCTCCCACAGCCGGAGGCCCTCCAGAAAGCGCGCCTCAATCTGAGAATCGTGAATCCGACGATCCATAGGTTTTAGATTTGTTAAAAACAGGAAAAATCAAAAAGAATCCAATATTTAAAAAGATCGTTCCTTGCGTTGACAAAATCCCCGAGGTTGGGCTACAACCGTAGAACTTTCAATGAGCGGGTGTAGCTCAGTTGATAGAGCGTCGCCTTGCCAAGGCGAAGGCCGTGGGTTTGAGCCCCATCACCCGCTCCAATTCCTTTTTCATGGGCCCTTCTCACTTAACTGTTGATCACCACCAAAAAGTCTAAACATCTGCCGTTGAAATTGGAACCTTAACGCCCATTCTCTCATAAGCTGAAACAAAGTCGGGTTTCCGAGTTGACACAAAAACAAAGAATAGAATCTGAAACTCCCTTTATCCTTCCTCCGACTCGAACAGATTAAATTCTTAAGCCACAATTACGGTGTTATTTCTCTTTAAGAAGACTCAACACCACCCCTTTCACTTTTATGGATCGTGCGCTCCTTCCACAAAGCGAAAATTGCCGGATAGACAAGAAGCTCCAGCAAGAAGGAGGTCAAAATTCCGCCAATCATAGGGGCTGCCATTCTCTTCATTACGTCGGCTCCACTGCTGGCCGTACTGGCCATCATAATGGGTAAGAGTGCTAGTAAGGTTGTCAGAACCGTCATCATTTTCGGGCGAATACGTTGAACAGCACCTTGATGGATCGCTTCTTTAAGATCTGAAAATGAATTTAATTTTCCATCTTTTTTTCTCTTCTCATATGCCAAATCAAGATACAAAAGCATATATATCGCTGTCTCCGCATCAACACCCAAAAGAGCAATCAGCCCCACCCACACTGCAATGCTCATATTGTAGTCAAGAAGGAATAGAAACCATATCGCTCCGATTGCGGAAAATGGAATAGCCAGCAATAT
Organism: Bdellovibrionales bacterium; assembly: GCA_020435025.1. Lineage (GTDB taxonomy): Bacteria > Bdellovibrionota > Bdellovibrionia > Bdellovibrionales > UBA1609 > JAGRAG01. The sequence continues at coordinate 6,742 of JAGRAG010000090.1, forward strand.
AATAGAGGTCTTCACTGCGGACCCTGTGTTAAGATAGATCAACACCAGAACGATAAGTAAGGTTATCGGCAAAACCACTTTCAGCTTCTCTTTCACCCTTTCCATATTTTGATATTGACCACTCCAACTGAGCGAGTAACCCGTAGGAAGATTCAGTTTTTGGTTTACTGCAGCCTTTGCTTTTTCTACATATCCTCCAACATTGGATTCCTCTAAATCAATATAGACATATCCTGTCAGCAATCCATTGTCGTTTCTAATCATTCCCGGCCCATTGAGCACTTGAATATTTGCCACTTCCGACAGTGGGACCTGATAGCCCTTCGGAGAATCAATCAGAATTCTGCGGATGTGCTCTTTATTTTGTCGAAAGGCTCTTGCATACCGAATGTTGACTGTATGCCGTTCCCGGCCTTCAACCGTCGTTGTAACATTCCGCCCACCTAAGGCCGTCACTAAAGAATCCTGTGCCTGTTTTATAGAAATTCCATGTCGAGCTAAGGCTTCACGATTGAAATTAAAATCAACAAAGAAGCCACCTGTCACCCTCTCTGCAAACACGCTTCGGGTTCCTTCAAGTTCACTCATTATCTTTTCAATTTCCAAACCGATACGCTCAATTTCTTCAAGATCATCTCCTGAAATTTTTATTCCTATAGGCGTTCGAATTCCTGTGGTTAGCATGTCGATTCTTCCTTTTATAGGAAGAGTCCAAGCATTCGTGACTCCGGGAAAATTCATCTTTTTATTCATTTCGCCAATTAATTCCTCCCAACTCATGTAACTGGGAGTGACCCATTCAAATGGCCAATGAAAGAATTCTGGTAAATCGGAGTACCATCGCTCCATCTTACGCCACGTTCTTTGATCTTTTAAAACAACGACCGTTTCCATCATCGAAAGCGGCGCAGGATCTGTCGCCGTGTTTGCCTTTCCAGCCTTTCCATGAACACTTAACACTTCAGGAAAGCTCTTAAGGACCTCATCCTGTTTTTGCAAAAGACTTTGTGCTTCTGTCACTGAAATTCCTGGCATGGTCGTCGGCATATATAAAATGGTCCCCTCATTTAAAGGAGGCATAAATTCCGATCCCAGCTTAAAGAAAATAGGCAGGGTCACCAGCATCAGTACAATCGCAGTACCAATCACCTTTATTCGATGGTCCACCACCCAATCAACGACAGGTCCATAAACCTTAAACATAAAGCGACTGATAGGGTGTTCCTCCTCACTCTTTATTCGCGAAGCAAACACAAAGTTCATTATCTTTGTCCACCATGTAGAACCAACTTTAAATTCTCTTTTTTTCGTGAATAAAATAAGAAGAGCTGGAACTAAAGTGATAGACAGCAGCGAAGCCACGAGCATCGCCAAAGTTTTTGTATAAGCCAACGGCTTGAAAAGTCGACCTTCTTGCGCCTCCAAGGCAAAAATCGGCAGAAACGAAACTGCAATCACAAGTAAAGAGTAAAAACTGGCAGGCCCCACTTCTTTTATTGCAGAAATGACAATTTCTTCAAGAGAAGACTCTCCTCCTGACTGCTTCCACTCTTCAATTTTTTTGTGACAATTTTCTACCACGACGATAGCCGCATCCACCATAGCTCCTATGGCAATAGCAATACCTCCAAGTGACATTATATTGGCCGACACATCCATCACATACATCAAGATAAATGAGATGATCACTGCGGTTGGTAAAGTAATAATAGGAACGAGGGCGCTAGGAATATGTAACAGGAAAATAATTATGACCAAAGCCACAACAATCATTTCCAGTGCGAGTTCATGTGTAAGAGTTTGAATCGAACGCTTTATTAGCTCACTCCGATTGTAGGTCTCAACTATCTCTACGCCCTCTGGTAAAGAGGGCTTAAGGTCCTCCAACTTCTTTTGAACCCGCTCAATGACTCGATTGGCGTTTTCGCCAAATCGCATTACGACAATACCACCCACCGTATCACCAAGGCCATCTAGGTCCGCTACTCCTCGCCGCATTTCCGGTCCATGCGTGACTCTTGCGATATTTTTTACATAAATCGGAACGCCACTTTTACTCACCCCAATAACTATATTTTCGATATCGTGTCGGTTCTTAGCATAACCTCTAATGCGGACCATGTACTCTATTCCGGAAAATTCAACAACTCTGGCTCCGGACTCAGAGTTCCCTTGGCGAATGGCTTCGCTGACTTTGGCCAGTGGAATATTATAGGCACGAAGAGACTCTGGATTCACCTGAACCTGGTACTGATTTTCAAATCCCCCATACGAGGCCACTTCGGAAACGCCTGGAATAGATTGCAACTGGTAACG
>JAGRAG010000091.1 GCA_020435025.1 Bdellovibrionales bacterium
ATTTAGTAACTCCTCTAGAAGTCCTATCAGAGTGTTTTTGAGAATCGGTATTATTTTGGATTCAAAATGCAAAAGGCAGTGAAATAACAATTCAATGAGCAACTGATTGGAAGAAAGAATGCGAGTTTGTTGAAAGCACTTAGATTTTTTATTAAGCAATTTTGGATCCAGATAAAAAATCAATCGCTCTCCCTTTTTAGCGCTGGAATAGAAGGAGTGTGAAACTTCTGAAGGCACAAAGACCATGGACCCCGGGCCAAGTGTCAATTTGTTATGATCAACTTCGAGGGCAATTTCGCCTTGAAGAGGAATGATCACTTGATACTCAGGATGATGGTGCGGAGGAAGTTTCTTTCCTGGTTGATTTTGATGAATAATCATAAAGTCTTCAAACTTTTTGACTAAATCAATTTCGATTTCACTCATTTCTCTCCTAAAACTCAATCGTATCCAAACATGATCGTTTCATCTTGATTTGAGCCGCCAGTATCTGTCTTTGGTTCATACCATGCTTGGAAACGTACATTCGTAGAAAAAAATCTATAACCTGCACCAACATTTTGTACACGAACTTTATAAGGAGCTAAGGACTCGGAACCAGTTTTTACTAAATTAAGCGTCGTAACAGTTCCGCTTGGCGAAATCATATCTATGGTTCCAGGACCGACAGATGCCATCGCAACCCAATCTGCATTGACGTTAATGGCAAACCTATACTTTAGCATACTCGTTGGGACGTACGTTGCAGCACAATTGCCATCTCCATCGGCATACGAGTTCCCAACGATGGGATGATCTGCAATGACTCGAATGGCTTCTTCTTTATAGGCTCCCGACGTCCCTACCCCAGGAATGTTTTTAATGTTTCCTAAAGTCAAAGTGCCTGTACTAGTAGAACTATCGGAAAAATAGGCGGTGTAAGGGTTTCCTGTTATCGTAGTTGATATCTTTGCGCTCTTTGATGGGAAGCCCAAAATTCCAGGGCTACTGGGGAGAATAGGATGGGGATCGACAACACGTCCACTGTTGTTAGAATAAACATAAGCGATGATAAGCCCTGAACTGATCAACTCAAATCCGCCATTTGAGCTAATCGAGAAGGTTTGATTGCTATTTTCTGCAACAAATTGAGTAAATAAATTAGATCCACCACTAGAAATATTAATTGTAGAGTCGGTAAAAGCGTGAACTGTCACGACATGAGGGTTGTCTCTAGTTCCCGTAAAATAAAATTCCTTTCCGGCCCAAGAAGATGTGCTCCAAACCATATTGCCTTTATTGACAGCGGACCCACTACCTTTTCTTCCGGCCACGAAAAATTCTTTATCTGAAGAAAGAATATCATTTAAGGCGCTTGTAAAGACATAAGTGTCGCCAGCATTAGCTAATGTTGTCAAAGTGGTTCCAGCTGGATAAGTGGCATTTGTCAAAGTGATAACTACTCCTGATTCCATGGCAACGACAGAGCTTTCCGTGGCACCACCAAGGTTAAATGCCGTTTTTAGATTTGGGTCAAAAAAGGTATCATTTGGTGTGGTAGAGCCTGTAGCCACATTGGAATAAGCTCCCCAAGCTCCATTATAGGCTTTTACACGAAAATCATACGAAGAATTTGCGCTAAGGCCTGTAACAGTGGCGGTTGTCGATACAGAGACTCCGTCGACAAAGACATTCCAGATTGAATCTGCAGATAACTTATATTCCACTTGGAAATCTGAGACGGGTGGTGCCGCAACGGACTGGGTCCAACCGAGATCAATTTGAAAGGGAGCGATATCGGTAACGCCCAAATTGATAATGGGAGGAATAATTGGCGATTCATCATCGTTGATTGTAAATGTGTGAGAGGTATTTGCTCCCAAAGTAATTCCCGCAGGAGAAGGGTTCGAAATAGTAATAAAAAAAGTTTCAGAAGACTCAGAGGCCCCATCGTTTAAAATAGATACGGGTAAATTTACACTTGTAGTCCCAGTTGGAATAATAATAGTTCCCGTGGCACTAGTGTAGTCTGCTCCCGCGGTGGCCGTTCCTGGCGACATACTATAATCAATGCTAACGTCCGAGGCACATGTGGCACTCATTTCAATAACAATGTTTACAATTCCAGCACTTTCAGAATCATTGGAACTAGATTCTCTAAACTGAACCACCTGAGAATTACAGGATGCAGTAAGTATGGATGTATCTGTAAAATTAGTTGGTATAGTAAATTGATTTTTATCCACTGTAAATTGAATAGGTCCGATCGTATCAGCGCCAATAGTTATAATCGCTGATCGAACCCCTAAGGGGATATTACTAATGGCAAAATGACCTTGGGCACCTATGTTAATTGTAGTTTGTGAAAAAGTGACTCCTCCAGTTCCATTTGGATGGTAAATATCAATTGTCGCACTGGTATCATCAGGATTTCCAATGCCTCCGTTGACTAAAAATCCGTGAACCGTTCCTAAATATAGCGACTGAGGCAGTGCAATGGTAATGTCTTGATCGAGACCGACCCCTCCAGCAGCCCCATCAGCCCCCAAACTGACGAGCGTTGGCGGCGATCCCGCTACAGAGTAAACATAGTCATTGCCCCAAGCATCCTTTGTAAAGTCTTGACCCGTCGTATTTGACTGCAAATATGGCCCGTTCCATCCATGATTCAGTCGATGAGTGGTGTCGGTCGTCCAAGTCGTATGCCCTGTAGGTAATATTAACAAATCCGTTAGAGCGGATGGCAGGCTTCCAACATCACCAACATAACCAAACTGATTTCTGATTCCGCGGACGGAGGCGTCTGGATTTCCAACTATCGCATTGCGAATATCAATCATCTCACTGAGGGTTTCATCGTATTTTGATTCGGAGGTTGTTTCAGACACCTCAGATATGGTAACCGTCGTAATCACAGACAACAGCATGATGATCATTAACAACTCTATAAGAGTAAAACCCATATTAGCAGATGTCTTATAAAAGGCTCGCAGCATTCTTAAATTATAGCAATGTCATAGGAATTGACAAGATTTAGATATTATACCTTTCTAAAGAGGATTTGACCATTACAGAGAAAAAGCCATAGAATGATTGGGATGGTGTATTGTCGATTTTTTTTCCTATTAGAAAAATGCACAAAGTAATGATTTTTAGAAATCAAAACGGATACGGTCTTTGGGGCTTACTTCTCATTATTATTTTAATGACAAGTACAATGACTTTTGTGTTGGTGAACCCTACATCAAGTCAATCTAGCAAAGAAATGAAGGATACCATTGAAAAGCTAGACCAGTTACTAGTGGCCATTTCTAAATACCAACAAGATCATGCCACAGGGCTGTCACCTGTGAGTTTAAATTATTTACTTTCTGACATAGATGGTGTCGGCTGCAATGCGGATACGACGAATTCTAAAATCTCCGGTTGGTGTGGCCCATATGTCTCAGTATATTTCCAAGAATTTTTGCAAGAACCATTTATTGATGGCTGGAAGACCAATTTCCATTATGTGAACTCCGGTACTTTGAGGAGCTTTGGACCAAATCGGACAGATGATAGTGGAGGCGGAGATGATATTACGCGAACTTTTTAATACATCAGGATTTTCACTCATTGAAATGCTTATGGTTTTAATTTTGGTTGGAATTTTGTCTGTTTCCTCAATAGAGTATATTTCGGGATCACTAGATGAATCTCGATTCGACCAAACTTTACTAGAAATGCAAGCCATTCAGCAAGCCATCGTTGGAAACCCTGATATGAAGGAAAATGGTTCGAGAGTGAGCTTTGGTTATTTTGGTGATGTCGGGGCCATGCCTGCTACTATTTCGGATCTCATTGTGAAACCAGCCAGTATTGCTGCTTGGAGCATCGATAATACCAGACGTATGGCTTATGGATGGAATGGCCCTTATCTCGTCGGAGGCAATTCTGGTACGGATTATACAACGGATGGTTGGGGTAACTCTTATGTTTACTCACCAGCTGCAAGTCCGCCAACTTTGGTGAGTTTAGGTGCAGATGGCTTAGCAGGAGGAACCGGGTATAACCAGGACATAACGATTAGTTTTCCTGCTAACGAAAGACTGGCCACTGTTGAAGGCTTTGCTTCGGATACAGGTGGTCCCTTTGCAGGGGCGGCTGAAGCTGAAATCAATTATCCCGATGGTACTGGGGGAGTAACGAGTTCATTAGACACAGATTTGTCCTCCGAAAATGGACACTTTTCTTTTAGTAATATTCCCTTTGGAGTTCGGTCAATTTCCTTATATGAGCCAACAAAAGCAGGAGTAAATAGCCAAGTTGGACCGATTGTCATTACCATTGATAGTCCGAATGCTCTTGTTCCCTCAAATTTAATTGATTTTAATCCTTGATTACCAAATTTTTTAGATTTTTGATTTCATGATATATTTTTTGAGCTCCCTGAATTCTTTTGTTGTGACTCATATTGAGATCTTTTCAAAGAACTTTCTAGATTAATTTTTATCGATTTTCGAAATTAAGATCTAGTAACTGATTCAACATTCCGAAAAGTTCGATATGTTTACAATTAGGACTTCTCAATTTTTTAGACCTCTATTATTTGGAATAACGTCTATCTTATCTCTATTTCTGGTTCACTGCACTCGAGACAAAGGAGATCAAACTCGATTTGCGATCGTTGTAGAAAAGTCAGAAGTTCAAAAAAAGATAAGCGCATTAGAAGCTACCTGGCCTCCTACAGATCGTAAAGTTTGCTATGCAGTGAACGTCACGGCTCCTGATCTTCCAGCAACAAATTCGGGATGTGGCCCTGCTGAGGGAGTCAAAAGTCCCTTTGTTGAATCGGGGTCAACCATTGAAATGTTAGTCAAATTAGGAAGCGCTCGAAAGATTGAGGTGTTCGCTTATGTGGCTCCCACCTTGAACTCACCTTGTCCCGCTTGGACCTTTTCTTGTGATTCTCTCAAGTACTGCAATATGTACAAAGTAGCAGAAAAGACAGATGTAGAGATGTCGTCGGCAGTGACAGAGGTGACTTTAACGGCGGTCTTTCCGGGTTGGGATCAGTCGGCGACGCAGATTGCAGGACAACAGCAAGTCTGTAATGGTAAAATCAATGCAATGCTCTTTTCTAATGGCGACATAAAAGATGGAAGCGGTTTGACACTGACTTCTGATCTGTCAGACCCGACAAATGAATCCTTTTTCGGAAAGGATGTGTTTGATCAAGGTATAATGACTTCTTACAGTCTTTTAAAAGATAGCCTCATATTCTCTGTCCCTCCTCAGGTTCGTTCCTTGACAAAAAGTCCTGAAACAGGCGAGTACTACGGACTTATAGGGGCAGGAGAGCTGGTCAAGGTGGACCCGGCGACGGGTCAGTATGAATCCTTGGCTGCGAATTGTCCTTTTGCATCCTGCTCCTTACCAGCATGGTTTCAAAGTATTAGTGTCGGTATGGAAAACCAAATCTACGGTCTCGACCATGGTGGTGCAATTTATAAGGTAACTGGATCTTCGTCGATAGAAAGTCTGCCGGCTACGGTCCCCAAAAATGTAACACAGGTATCTTATCATTAGAGTGTGCACAAATTTAAGGAGGACTTCTTGCGATTTATATTAAGATCGCTAGAATGAGAAAAAAGGAGTTTCTATGAAGATGGTTTATTGGATTTTATGGCTGTGTTGTTTTAGCTTCGCTGAAGCTCGTACCGTTAACGTAATGATTGCCGATAAACAGATCGCTCTAACGAATCCCTCAACGGTACCAGTAACATTTAATGTGAGCTGCTACGACTCTGCTGGTAGCCAACTAGTGAATCTTTCCGGAGAGACTTTGGCTCCGAATGCCTCAAAAGTTTATGGAGGAAGTGTCGACATTTCTACGGTTTCCAACAATGATGCATGTTCAGCATCTGCCGTGATGGGCTACTTTTCCCACGTCAGTTGTGGATCGACTCTACAAGCAAAAATCTGCCCTGGAAGTGTGACTTATGCAAATGCATCGACTCTATGTGGACCTGGTTTAACTATATGTAAATACCTTCCTGGAAATTTCATGTCTTGTTCGGGACTAGCGGGATACTGGATGGCTCCTCCCGAAAGTGGAACTTTTGCTGCTTCAGCGGATGGAGGATGCACCTATAACTCTCTTACGGGAGCCCAGGGGATCGTTGTGTCCGATTACTACAGCTGTAGTTCGGCAGTGTATGGTCAAAAATGCCAAGTCAATGGAACAGATACAGTCAACTATGGATGTGGATTAGATAACGTTACGGCTTCATATGGAACGGTTTGCTGTGCCCTTCCATCGTCATCTTTCTGCAAAGTGACGATCACTACCACAGATGTGAACGCTCATCTTTCAAGCCCTGGCTTTAAAGGGGGAGCTCCTTTTTAAAAAACACCAAGCTGTTCTTCCATGAGTAACCATTCGGGTTCGTTATTCGGGAATAGAACCTTTTCCATCGTCTTTCGATGGAACCACTGTTCCTGCAGCATCGCTTTAACTCCTTGGCTCCACGGATGATCTTTTGAGTTTGTTTTGGCAAGCTCATTAAAGGTCCATTTGTCCCAGGGTAGAGGCAGAACCTCTGAGGCCTTTTGAAATAAAAAGTATCCAAATACAAATGGCTGTCGTCGATAGTTCCAAATGGGTTCTAGATAAAGAGGCATCAAATGAGGAGACTCGATCACTAAAACCTTTGATTTCCATTTTAGTATTTCCGACATCATTTGGTTATAGCCTCTCAAGGTCATTTCCGCTGAGAGCTGGCCTGAAAAAAATTGACGAGCTTGTTGCTGAAAATTCTTCCAACTGGGAATTTTTTGACGAAAATCTATCTGATAAACTCGTTGAAGAGAATCTAAGTACCATGGCATTTGTATCAAGGAGGCATGAATCACGGGAACGTCGAGGGGAAATTTTTGATTTAACTGGGCTTCAAGTAAAGCGAAATAGAAAAAATCAATACTCGTTATAATTAGAGTTTGCTCGTCAACAATAGCCTCAATGTTTTTTGTCCATTCCGGAAGAACAGCAGGATAGGGTCCTTTTCTTATTTGATTTCCCATTCCCACAATCACAAGTGAACTCACCAATAGGACGAGCCCTTTTCTTAAAGATTTTTGAGAAACTTTGCTATAAAAAATGGCCAACCCTAAGGTCGAAGAAATAGATAAGAGCATCCACCAAGGTAAGTAGAAGGGCCACATCATACGATCAAATCCGGCGTTGATAGATGGACTCCCCGTAAAAGGATTGTAAAAACGAATGAACTGCGAAACCAATTCTCCAGAAGCGACTAAAAAAGTCAGCAAAATCCAAGGCCACAAGAATTTCCGTTGATTCCAAACAAAATACAGAAAAAAAGGTAGGCACAGAACATACCAATAGGGGTCTATTAAAAAAGAGTATTGATGTTGCCAATGGTAGGCGAAAAGGCTGAGGTCATTTGGTAAAGACAGGCCTTGGTATTGCTTTCGAAACACCAGGTCCAATAAAAGAGAAAAACTTTCCGGATCTCCCCAATCTAAAATAGGCTGTTGAAATGAACGGATCACCAATAATAGAAATGGGGTCAAACCTAGAATAAAGAAAAACAAAGTTTTAGCCAAGCTAGTGAGAGATCTTGTCGGACTCACCCCGAAAAAAATCCAGCAAGCAGTTCCTGCAACAATCGCTAAATATTGATAGTGTGCTGAAATCAGAATTCCTGAAAGAAATGCTATCAGATATAAATTTTTATGACTGCAAGTGGTCTGACAGAGACACCTAAAAAGCACAAAAAGATAGAGCATCAAAAAAAGAGTGCTCACACTATATTTTTCTAGATGTGAAAATTGAGCAATAGCCAAAGGATGAAGTGCAAAAAGTAGTAAACCACAACAGATCAACAAATAAGATAAAAAAGACAACACGTGAGTTTTTTTAGCAATTTCGGTGACTATTAAATATCCAAAAGTAAATGAAAAAGCACCGCAAAGAGAAGCCATCAAGGGTCCCAGGATCTCAGTGGGTAAAGGGAGCCACTGAAAGAGGAGAGAAAACAGGACAAACAAAGGGTAACCAGGAGGGTTTAAGAGGCTTCCCGTTTGAAAGGCGACATTGGCCAAAGCATTTGTTCCCGGAATCGAGTAGGGAGTCGCTTGCCACCAAAACCAAAGAAAGCTCGTCAACCAGATGAATGCAGCAAAAAATAAACGCATACACATATAGTACCTGAATGATGCAAAGAGGGTACTCATCTTAAAAAATAAATGTCATTGTGCTACTACGATTTTTAGAAAATGCTAGGGACTTTCTTGAAATTGTTATGAAAAGGGCGTTCTATAAGTTCGTTCTTGAAATGATCGTCAACAAAAGGTTCCCTCTCTTTCGTAAGTCTGCGTTATTTTAAATAAATTTCCTATTCGACTGGTTTTCACCTTGTTGCCGCAGAGTTGCTTAAAAAAAGATATTGGTACTCGAATTCCAAAAAATAGAATAGGTCGATGGCATGCAAATTCCCATGTTTTTAAAAACCCAGCCACCCGCTTCGGTGACGGTGAGCGATCCTGTTGTTGTCAAAAAGCTCTATCGACTTTGGCGCTTTCGGGTTTTTATTGCCATGTTTATCGGGTATGCGGCTTTTTATTTGGTTCGAAAGAATCTCAATGCTTCATCGGCTGATATAAAATCGGCCTTTCAACTCTCCAATGCGGAATTCGGCGCTATTTTTTCGGCATGGTCGTTGGTTTACGGTGTGGGAAAGTTTACAAACGGGATTCTGGCCGATCGGGCTAATTTAAGATATCTCATGGCCTTTGGATTGTTGGCCTCTGCAGTCACGAATGTTCTTTTTGGACTGAGTTCGACTCTTGTCCTATTCATTCTATTTTGGTCTTTCAATGGGTACTTTCAAGCTTTGGGTTGGCCACCCTGTGCCCGTGGGTTAACACAGTGGTTTAGCAAAACCGAAAGAGGAACCTATTGGGGTTTATGGAATGCTTCGCACCAGATTGGTGGTTCCATCATCTTGGTTTTAGCCGCGTGGCTTTCGACAGAATTCGGATGGCGTTCTAGCTTCTTTATCCCGGCAGGTATTGTAGCGCTCGTTTCTCTTTTTTTAATTTGGAATCTACGAGACAATCCTCCTTCTTTGGGATTGCCCTCCGTGGAAAGTCAATATGGCAATCAAGAGACTCAGCAAGAAGAGCACTTTGAAACACAGCACGAAAAGAGTCAGTGGCAGCTCATTAAAGAAGTTTTAGAAAATAAAGAAGTGTGGCTTCTCTCCGTCGGCAATGTATTTGTCTATATTGTTCGCTGGGGCATTTTAAATTGGTCGATCATCTATTTGGTCACGGCAAAGGGGTTTTCAAAAATGGAAGCTTCTGGGGCTTTAGCAGGCTTTGAGATCTGGGGTATTCTCGGCGCCTTACTTGCAGGATGGCTTTCTGATCGTTTTTTTTCTCGCAATAGAGGAACATTGAATGCTCTATATATGGGAGTTCTTTCTCTTACGCTTTTGCTTTTTTGGCTAAACCCTGGAGGCACCGTTTGGTTTGAAGCGACGATGCTATTTGCCGCTGGTTTTTTTGTTTACGGTCCACAAATGTTGGTCGGTGTCTGTGCCGCAGATACCGTTAGACGTTCCCAAGCGGCGACTGCGACAGGACTCACGGGACTTTTCGGATATGTATTTGGAGCGACAGCTTCAGGTCTAGGTGCTGGATGGGTGGTGGATCACTACGGTTGGACAGGAGGATTTGTCTTTTTTATTTCCTGTGCACTGATTGGTATGGTCCTTTTCCTTTTGTATCGTCCTCAACATGAGTAGCATAAAATTTTCCAAACTTTTCAAATTCCAGAACTATCTTTTGCGGCTTAAATCTCTTTAATGATATGGAGCATTAAAGAGGAGGGTCGTGAAGTTGCTGTGGATGGGTAGAGCCCTAGAAAGAGTGAGCATTATCTTATGGATGAGTGTGGTCCTGCCTGCCGTAGGTTCTCCTAAATATGAATTTTACAGCCAGTCTTACTACTCCAGCCGCTACGACAATTTTATCATCGATGGCAAACTCAACTGGATGTTCCCAGAAACATTAGGTGTCAGCCCCTATATAGGGATTTCCCTCAGTCAAGACAGTCTTTCTGATGAGACTTTCATTTATAATGAAAACTACCAGGCTCTACAAATAGGTCTGCGTTCAAAAAACTTCTTATCCAGTTACCTCTTTGTCGAAGGTCGCCAGTTAGCGGTTCAATCAGAGTCTAAGGTTATTCAAGATCGATCCCAACAAGACCTTCGCAGCGGAGGAGTTCATTATCATTGGCTCGACTTAAATTGGTTGTCCGCCTATCAAACCTATTTAGAATCCTATGGAGAGTTCTTTCATAGCACTCGCTTGAACGACCTTTTTTTGAATGTAATTTTAAGAGGGGGCCTCACCACAAATCTCTCTTCTCAATGGACATTCGGTCCTTATTTCGCTGTTCAGTTGAAAAGAGATCGATCGGGTTTTTTTTATGAAAATAGTGATGAATGGCGCTCTGGAGTACGCACTGCCTACCAAGGGATCTCCCTTTATACCATGGTCTTTCTTACCTATGGAGAAGGACGTTATCGGCCAACGACAGGACAACAACCCCGCTCTCTTAATTTTGAAGAGACTCGAGCCCTCATAGCCATCGGAGGACATTGGTGATGGACCACTTTCTTCTGATTGATTGGGGACTCTACGCCATGATGGTTCTGGCCCTTCTTTTTTGTTTTTTCGGGATAGATGATTCCTTTATAGATTTCTGGTCGATCTTTAAAAAATTAGGACCAACCCTTATTAAGGATTCCGACTGGTATTGGATCTCCTCTCTATCTGAGAAGCGCATTCTTATTTTAGTGGCTAACTGGCAGGAAGAAAATGTTTTAGAGGCCATGATCCAAGGCAACATAAGTGGGATTGATTATCATAATTATCAATTTCTTTTAGGTGTTTATCCGAATGATTTTAAGACAAAAGAAATTGCAGAAAGGCTGGCTCAACAGTTTTCGCAAGTGCAGGTGATCGTCAATCCTCAAGACGGTCCGACCTCGAAAGGTCAGATGCTCAATGCCGTTCTTGATTCTATTTTTAAAAGTTCTGAACCCTATGATGCCATTGTGATTCATGATGCTGAAGATGTGATTCATTCAGACGCTTTAAAACTGATCAATTGGCAATTAGATAAATTTGATTTCATTCAAATTCCAGTGTTTTCTTTAATACGGTCCTGGTGGCAATTGGTCGGTGGAACCTATATGGATGAGTTCGCCGAATCTCACACCAAAGATATGTTGGTGCGCAGTTCGCTCAAGGCCGCAATTCCGTCAGCGGGAGTGGGAACCGCCTTGAGCCGGAAGTTGGTTACGGAGTATTTAAAAAAAGAAACACTTTTTTCTCCCCATAATCTGACAGAGGACTACTATCTTGGAATTCAATCCCATCTCAGAGGTTTTCCCGCGACCTTTGCTTGTTTTCAGAAAGACGATCCTCATAATTTCATAGCCACTCGAGAGTACTTCCCAAATAAAGTGCGGCAATCCGTTCGACAGAAGTCGCGATGGACTTTGGGTATAGCTTTGCAAAGTTTGCAGCAATTAGGATGGCAAGGCAGCGTCGCTAATCTTTATTTTTTGTACAGAGACCGCAAGAGTCCTTTGTCGAACTTTGTTTTGCTACTTGGAATGGGAACTTTTATTGTAGGCGTTTTTCTTTATTTGCTGACCCCTGGATTTTTAGTACAGACTCAGGATCACTTTCTATCTGAACATCTTGTGACTTATGAGATTTTTGTTGGGTTATCGATGGCCTGTTTTGCCTTTATGACTTTGCGTTGGGTGCAGAGGTTTCGGGCTGCTTATAGAGTTTATGGTCTTCGTCATAGTTGGGTCTCTCCCATTCGACTTCTCGTGGGTAATTACATTGCTGTTCTTTCTTCCACTTCAGCAATGGGGCAATTCATCAAAAACCGTATAAAGGGAACTGTACCTCTGTGGCAAAAGACCTTGCACGAAATTCCAAATGAGTTTGGAAGAGTCTCTGAGAAAAAAGAACCCATTTCGTCAAGATAGAACCATTAGCCGTCCTGGATTTAAGAAAAATGTACATTTGTTTTTTCGAATATTGAAGCGGAGCAGAAAAACTGCTATTTCGAACTTCGACCCGGGGGTTATTGGTGAAGAAGTTAGTTGTACTCATTTGGGGCACACGACCAGAAGTGATTAAGATCGCTCCGGTTTATCTTGAGTTAAAAAGGCGCTCCGACCTGAGGATTCTCAATGTGATGACTGGTCAACACAGAGAACTTCTAAGAGGTCTGATTGAGCTGTTTGAGCTAGAATCGATAATAGATTTAGGGATTCACCACAAATCAGACTTGTCACAGTTTTCCGCGCAACTCATCCAGTCTCTTCAAGAAAAGGTTTTTAATCAATTTTCGGTAGATCTTGTCTATGTCCAAGGTGATACGACAACAGCTATGAACGCCGCTTTGGTTGCATTTTACAATAGAGTTCCCGTCGCGCACATTGAAGCCGGCTTAAGAACCTATGACAGCTATTCACCTTTTCCCGAAGAGATGAATCGACAGTTGATTTCTCGTATGGCTCGATGGAGTTTTTGTCCTACAAAAGGGGCAAAAGAGAATCTATTGAAGGAAGGATATCCCGAATCTCAAGCGCTAGTTACGGGAAACACCGTTGTAGATGCTTTACGACGAGTTCGAAAACAGACTTTGTCCGATAGATATATTTCTGAAGTTCTTCCTGAGGAGTCGCCAGATCTTTTTCAACTTTTTAAAGATGGTCCTCTAAAAATAGCCTCTTGCCTGAAAGCTCTTGTGACCTTTCATCGAAGGGAAAGTCTGGCAAGTGGGGTTCATGAAGTTTTTTCGGCGATTGTCGAGATTGCTCAAAAGAACAAAGATGTCCATTTTATTTTTCCCGTACACTTAAATCCAAAAGTCGCACAGTCAGCAACGTTGTACTTTCAGCACATTGATAATGTTCATTTACTGCCACCGTTAAGTTACAGACCGATGATTTTTCTTTTCGACCAAGTGGACTTTGCACTATCTGATTCCGGGGGCCTTCAGGAAGAATTCCCAGAGATGCAAAAACCCCTTTTGATTTTAAGGGCCAATACCGAGCGACCAGAGGTGGTTCACTTAGGACTGGCACGTCTTATTGGAACACATAAGAAAAATGTCATATTTGAAACTGAATCCCTACTCACTGCGCTTCGAAAAAATGAAGCACCCCATTGGTTTCGCCAAGCACCCAATCCCTATGGAGATGGATTGGCCTCTCAGAGAATTGTAGAATGTTGCTTTCCAATTGATTTACAGGCAAGTTCCCTTCAAGAGCCTATAAATGAAAACTTATTACATGGCCTCAATCAAGACTCTCTTAATTTCACAGTACAGACACTATAAGGATGACTATGAAAAACTATTTTGTATTTCTGTTGACTCTCATTTCATGCATTTCTATTTCCGCCTCGGCTCGTGAAGTGCGTGGATTTAATCTGATAGAAGATGCCGGTTTTTTTTATGATGCCAATCTAAAGGCCACAAAAATCCATGAAAAGACACAAGCGCAAGTGACAGTAGACCGAGCCAAACTTTTGGGAGCCAATCATATTATTCTTAATCCCAGAGCCACGATGCTAGGTCCCTATAGCAACGATGTAAGACCGTTGACTAAGGGAATTCAGGTGAGCAAGGAGTACAGATCTTATCTGCGTCTTATTGAATACATCCGTTCGATAGGAATGACTGTGGGAATTCGTCCGATTCTGTTTGTGGTGAATAAAGAAGGAAAAACGCCATATATTGAAAAACGAACCGATGGCAGCGAAAAAATCTGGTGGCATGGTAATATTCAACCTTCAGATCCAAATGCTTGGTTTGAGTCGTTTCGCCTTTACATTGAGATGTATCTACGTATTGCTAAAAAGGCCCAGATCGAAGAATTTACGATTGGAGCCGAACTTTATAGTATGACGGTCGGAATTGAGGACCAATGGCTCGCGCACCCCCATGGTTTTCCTTTGCAGTGGGAAAAAATTGTAGATCTTGTTCGAGGCTCGCTTCCTAAAGCTCGTATTATGTATGATATCAATTTCACGGACGACAGCAATGTCAGTGGAGGACTGGGCAATACGGGCGGTGAATTGGAACGTTGGCGCTATCGACTTGTCGACTTAGGACCGCCTTTAGATCCTGGAGATCGTATCCGCTGGGAGCAAGATCCTAATGGCAAACCTATTTGGGATCATCTGGTTCGTTTTTGGAAAAAATTGGATGCCGTCGGAATCGATATGTATCGATCGTTAGCTAGTGAGTCGGATGAGATCCCTGACAACTATAGACAGCTTGTCTCTCTTTTATCTTCTCGATCGGATCGATATGCATTGCAGCTGGAGCTGGCTTTAGCTGAAATCGAAGATTCTTTGGGCGAAGCCAAGCCTGTTATGTTTAAAGAGATAGGTTACAAAAGTGTGGAAAAAGGTTTTATTGATCCCTTCTCCTATGAAAAGCAGACAACAGATGTCAATTTAGAGCATCAAGCGGCCGCTTATGAAGCCTTTTTTAAGTCGTTTTGGGAGCCCGAGTGGACTTGGTTTTATGGAGTGAGTTTTTGGGACATTTCAACGAGCTTGTCCCGCAGTGGGGAATTGGATGCAGGGTTCAGTCCTTTGGGCAAACCCCTAACGGAAAACGTAATAAAAAAATATTATTTGAGTCAGTGAAGTGAGCGCCATCAAGTACTTAAGCATTCTTCTCTATTTCATAGCAATCTTCATTGCACAGATCGGATCTGCGAACGAACAGAACCAAAGATCGCTCGTTTTGTCCGTTGATCCTGCGTGTCCCATCAAAAGAGATTCGATTCAGCACCTACCAACACCTGTGATCGCTATAGATCACTCCAATCAAACGGTCCATTTTGAACTGCGGCTTCCGATTCCAGAGGATATGCCGCAGGACCAGATTCCATTTTCGTCAGTTCAACTGACACTTTTGAAAGATGATGAGACTGTGAAGCCCAAATTTACTCTAAAAAGAGCTTCACCTAATATTTTGTTATTTAAAGGTTCTTTTTTATACAAGTGGGTTCCTCCTCTTAGGAAACAGGCTCACTCTTTGTACTTTTTGGTAGATTTTCCAGAACCTATGAAAAGCTATTCGACTTCATTTTTGACCTACGTTCTTCACCCAAAGGGAGTCGTGCGACTGTTTGATTACTCTCAAGCTTGTCATGTCAGCTTCCCTCCTAGAGTGATCTCAAAAGCCTATGTCAATCGAGCGCAGTTTGGAAATCAGGACCTTGATTTTGGTGAAAGCCATGAATCCAGTCAGTGGTCCTATAAGGAGGATCTTGCAGGAATTTTGGAACTTAATCACTTTCGTGGTCGTTCTCTGGGTTCCATGGGCGTGGCTCAATCGCAACTTCAATTTTATTCAAGACATCGTTACACATCTATGAAGCAAAATCGCTTTGCTGTAGATCTGATTTTTCGCATTCCTGAAAATCTCTTTGGATATATCATACAACATGAGACCTTCCGCTATGTTCCTTATGCCGATATCCGTTTTTCAAATTGTGGTCACTTAGAAATATCAGAAAAATTCCCATATCAGGATTGGCAAGCGGAACCACTGAAATCACATAGCTTACTGACGGTTGAGCCTCAGTATGTTGATAGCTGGGATTATATCGAAAATAGATTATTAGAGTATCCAATTATAAATGAATGTCGAGGACAAGAAAATGAACCAGATTTATCTCGTAACAGTACTAATTAGTTTTATAGCTGTGACCTTTCCCGTCAGCGCGGACCTTCAAGTCGAGTTGGGCGTGCGGACAGAGTCTTGTCGCAAAGGGACTCTGTACGGTCTTAAAGAAAAGCAAAAGGTCAAAATGGCGGTGCGCGTGCCCAACGCTAACTCTGGAACCCTTCTTTATCGTTATTGGTTTTCAAATGATGGTTTTAAAATTTCTCCAAGGAAATTTAAGGAATTGATCACCCAAGCTCAAAAAGGGACATCAAAGAACACATATGAATTTGAAATCCCAGAAATGAAAGAGAGTTTATCGGTCGCTCATATCACCTTGGGAGTCGTCGTTTCAAACTCCTCAACTGGCGAAAAGGGCCATGCCTCTTATCGATATCCTGTCACCAGAGATCTCAAGTTTACTCTAAATGCGAATCAGAAAATGGCGTGTCGACAAGTTTATCCTACGGAACCCATTCGTAGTATTTACTTCAATCAGAACGATACCGATATGCACTTGACGATCTCTGATGCTGAACAGCAGTTGCAGTCAGAAGAAGATCAGAAGTCTTCTGGTTGGAGTTTTTCTCCAAGCTTCTTTTTTAGCAACTTTGGCTTCAGCCTATTTGGATACTCCAGTACGTATTTAAAAGGGATCACCGAGCAAACCAACCAAACCGTACTTGTGCAAGTGGAGCATCAGCTCAGCCCAGGTGATTCGGCTTTTATTTATCGACAGAAGACACGAATGAAAGAAGAGTACTTTGTTGACTGGGTAAACGAGTGTGGACAGTCACAGCAAGTGGGTTCTGCTTATATTGATTCATGGAAAACAGTCTATAATGTGATTAAAGTGGATCCTTTGATGGAAAATCCGTATCACTCGAAAGCCTATGGCGAAGAGGTCGATAACACCTGTCGTGAGATAGATCAGTTTCCGCAATTTGATTTTTCAGAAGCGGAGTTCGAAAGCGATGATTCGACAGATCCTTTTGGAAACCCAGTTTTTTTCGATAGTTCTAGATGATGGATTGTATTCAGATGCCTTTGCTGTTTTTGAAATCAACACTCCTGTTTTTTGGATTTTTAGGAGTCCCAACACCTCTTCATGCTCAGAGTTTTATTTCACCACCGCCTTTGGCCTTAAAGAAATATGATCCTGAGCATCGGATTGGGGTGCCGCTCACTTCACAAGCCTTTCGTTATGATCATTCGGTTCGTTTGATTCCTTCAGATCATGATCCTTTAGGTGAGTCGACTTCGGCTCGTTTGCTGATGCAAATGTATCATTTAGGGGTTCGCCACATTGTTGTAGAAATTCCCAGTCTATTAAAAAGATCCTCCTCGCGCATCTACTTTGGTAATCAGTGGCGACCAGGAAGTCCGAAGGGTTTTTCTGTCTTCGTTGCTCAGGCAAAGAGTTTAAACATCGAAATCACATTGGCACTGAAGACCTACGATGAAAGTGACGAAGTTATTTACTCTTTGTCTGAAGAACTTCGCGAATCGACTTTACAATCTTATGTGATATTTCTTCGGGCCTATGCCCAACTGGCAGAAAAAATTGGTATTGAAGAGGTTTCCATAGGCACGTTATTAGCAGACCTACCTTGTGATAACCGTTTGGGCTTTGAACGGATTCTTCAACAAATCTCAGCTTGGTACCAGGGGCGGTTGCGAATGGATTTTTCAGATGAATTTCATTTCATTCGATCCTATAAATGTCTTAAGCAAAATTCTTCTCTGTTTTCAAGTTTTGCGATTCACAATTCTCCTGTAGCCACTGTATCAATACCTTGGAGTGCCCTACTTCCTTCTCAGACGCTTCTTTTTGAGGTGCCCTTAATAGGTCTCTATGCCCAACAAAAGAAGGTATTTTCGGAAATGACAGACTTCTGGGAAAAGGCCTTACACAAAGATCAATGGCAATTGGTGTTTGGCTCCTTTTATGCGGATCGAATGAGAGGTGGTCCCTATGATGAAAGCGATGCACTGAATTCCAAAAAAATTCTTGAGGATCTTGAGCAATGGTATCTAAAGCACTAGGCGTACTCTTTTTGATCTTTGCGTTTGTAACTTCTACGATGGTATTCGGGACGCCGTCTATTTCTCAGCAAGCTCTGTCTGTTTGTGTTTATTACGATGCTCCCGTGGATCGTCCGAATTATCAGCTCGGCCACATTTATGCAGTGATGATGCGCAATCTTCTTGGTCACTTTCAAGAAGTTCAACCCAAACTCATTCCTATTCGTGAGTATCAGTCTCGAAGCCTTTTTGGATGTGATCGAGTGGCCTATTTTGGAAGTTATTACGACTCTCCAACTCCTGAGTCATTCTATAACGATCTCAGTCTGTACAAGCGGCCGGTTCTCTGGTCAGGGTACAACATTTGGAATTTGCAGACGTTTATGGGTCCATCGGCATTTTCTAGAAAAACGGGATTCGAGTTCTTAAGGCTCTTTCAGTATTCAAAGAAACCAAATCCTCCTGTTACGGAGGCGGGCTTTTACAAGTATTTCGACTATAAAGGGCAGAGGTTTCACAAACTCGATCAAATAGACCATCGATTTCGAAAACACCACTCTCATGTGGAAATAGGTTTGATAAAAAAGGAGTTGGCCGAGGTCTTGTCATGGGCAGAAGACAATCATACAGGTTTAAGAACTCCGTATATTACAGCGTACAACGACTTTTTCTATGTTGCAGATATTCCCTTCTCCTACATTCATGAATCGGATCGCTATTTAATTTTTAGTGACTTGCTTTTTGATTTTTTAAAACTGCCACCAAGACATTCTGTCAAGAAAGCTTTGGTACGTATCGAGGATATTCATCCCAGCACCGATCTTCGCCTTTTGTATTTAACACTTTCAAAGTTTAAAAAATACCACATTCCCTTTTTAATTTCAGTGATCCCAAAGTTCGTAGATCCTTTTGGCTACCTAACAGGGGTTCCTCAATCTAAAACACTCAAACAGAACCCACCCTTAGTAAAAGCCTTGCGATATGCAGAAAATCTTGGTGGAGAATTCGTGCTTCATGGGTTCACCCATCAGTTAGATCAACAACTTAATTGTGAGACCGGGGCTTCTGGTAGTGATCATGAGTTCTGGGATGGTTGTCTTCGTCGTCCCTTGGCCTTTGAATCAGAGACCTGGGTCTTAGAGAGAATCTATAAAGCGATCGACCATCTTCATGACGCCGGTTTGGAGTATGTTGCCTGGCTCCCTCCCCATTACGAAGCATCACCTCTAGCTTATAAGATGTTTGCTAAGGTCTTTCCAGCAACCATTCAAAGAGTGCGTTACACGCCGGATGGAGCTGATCCAGGCAATCCTGCTCATTGGGGCGGTCAATTTTTTCCTTACGAAATCTATCAAGACTATTATGGACAAAGAATATGGCCGGAAAATTTGGGAAATGTACGGATCTCTGATAAAAAGGAAAGGGATATTCACGTTCGTTCAACAGAAGACATCCTGGAATCCATTCGATTGAACTCCGTCATACGAGACAGTTGGGCCTCATTTTTCTGGCATTCACAGATCGTCGATACGGAAGAGGGCCTTGCCAGTCTGGATCGCATCCTTAAAGAAATTCACAAATACGGCTATCAGTTTGTCTCCTTATCAGAACTCAATCAGATTTCACCGACAAACCCATCGCATCACCTCCTTCCACCCCCACCCACAAAAAAACCCTAATAACCAACTGTAAGCAAAGGAGGCTGTTTGAGGGTTTTAGTTTTGAAATAGTGCGCCATTTTTTTAAAATTTTAAAGAAGAGGTCGCCGTTCTAAGATGATTTCTTTTAATCACTTGCAATTATCTCCTATTTAAGTACCTTTCTTACATGTCTAATCACATTGAATATATAAAGGGACGTTTAGATGAAGTCAGTCCCACTCATTGTTTGGTCAAGTGGAAGCACGCCAGTGTCTATTTAGCAGCCGGAACTGTGAAGAGCTGCTGTCACAATTTTTATAGTAATAAGAAATCGACAATCAATGATTCCAACTTGGCCTTTCATGATACCGAAAAAGACCAAAAGATCCGTGAGGAGCTTTTACAGGGTCAAAAACCAAAAGAGTGTGATTTTTGTTGGAACAATGAAAAAACGGGAAGTTATAGCGATCGACTTTTTTGGAGCAGTCTGTCTTTTATGCGCGATTTTGTAGACGAGGTGGCCGAACATCAATCTCCTAAAGCCTTGAGTCCGAGTTGGCTAGAGATCAATTTCTCTCCGAAATGTCAGTTGCGTTGTGCTTATTGTGGACCGGAAGTTTCCAGTGCATGGAAAAAAGAAGTCGATGAGTTTGGTCCCTATAAAACAGATCCCTATAACGGTGCCATAGACTATCTGATTCGAGAGAACCGCAATCCTTATGAAGAGTCCGGACGGGATGAGTTTCGCGAAGCCTTTTGGAGTTGGTTTGCTGAAATTTATTTGGGAATTCGACAGATCACAATCACGGGAGGAGAGCCCCTCTTGTCAGAAGACTTTGATAAGCTTTTAGAATGGATTGATGCAAACCCTCATCCGGAACTTCAGTTGAGTATTAATACCAATCTCTCTCTTCCAGCCCCTGTCTGGGATAAGTATGTTCAAAAGTTCAAACGGCTGCGCAGCGAGGGTAAATTTCGGAATCTTTTTGTGCATCCCAGCTTAGATACCTGGGGCGAACAGGCCGAGTACATTCGTTATGGCCTGAAGCTTCCGCTATTAAAGAAAAATGTAGAATCTTATCTTAAAGAAAATATAGGTGATTTGGTTTTTAGCTGCACTCTTAATTGTATGAGCCTACCTAAATTAATAGATTTTTGGCAGTACGTTTATCAGTTAAAAAAAGAGTTTCCTCATCAATATATTTCATCAACATCCGAGCCGTTGCTTTTCCCTGACTTTATGAGAGTGAGCGTTCTGCCGCCTTCTTTTATAAAATATGTAGATGAAATTCTTGAATTTTTAGAGTCCCAAGGTGAGGTTTTTTCTGATCATGAAAAAAATGGCCTTCGGCGTGTTCGAACTCTTATGGAGCAGGGAGAAAACCCCGAATTTCATGTGAAGCAGAAAAAGAATTTCTACACCTATTTTAAGGAATACGATCGTAGAAAGAAAACGAACTTTTTACTGACCTTTCCAGAAATGCATGAGTTTTGGAAAGAGTGTCAGGCACTCTGTGAACCGTCAAAAAGCCCTTAATATCTCAATCCTCCTACTTAAACTTCATAAACAGCTCCATTTCATTTTAGATTCATATTTTCAGTTTTTTATCCGTCAGTAGGAGTTATGTATTGAATTCTTCCGCTGCTTTTCTACACTGATTCTAAGGGAAAGGGTCAATCCGATGAAGTCTTTTTATTTCTTTTTTTTAGCATTTTTCATGTATCTGTTTTGTTTGCCTGCAGCAGCTCAGGACCTTTCTTGGAAAGTCGAAAAGGTTCTTGGTGAGGCCGTGGTGATTCGAGGTCAAAAAGAGCAAATGGCGGTTCCTGATCTTATTTTAGAGGCTGGGGATATGGTTGAGACTCACAAACGATCTCGTGTACGATTGATCATGGATCAGCACAAACTGTGGATCGGGCCAAAGACACGCTTTAAGATAAGAGATGATGTTGCAACTAATGACAAGCAAGATAAGTTGCAGCTTTACTATGGAAAGCTACGTGCAAAAGTCCATGCGCCCTCAGCAAAAGAAAAGCAACAGGAAATGGAGGTCCTAACTCCTTCAGCTGTTTCTGGAGTGCGTGGGACCGAATTTTTTATCAATGTCTCTCCACACAAGGAAAGTGTCTGCACTATTGAAGGACATGTTCACCTGCAAGACCTGAAATCGAACACTCATCATTCAGTGAAACCTTATGCTGGGGTTTCAATTCAGCCAGGGACTCACCCTCATTTAAGGGCCATGGATTCTCGAATAATTGCTCAGTGGAAAGCAGAAACGTCACTAGAAAACGATCATCCTCAGTGGAGTCCGCATTATCAGCAACCTCATTTGAAGGCACACTCATTTCACCCGTCGTTTCATATGGGGCTGCGCCTTCAATCTGTTGTTGGTCACTCTAACCACCTTGGTTATGGCTCCAGTTTATTGCCTTCGGAGGACAATGTATTTGCCCAAGCCAAGCTGATTCCAGAATTTCACTGGGGAAGTGAACATAAGCTTTTTTGGGCGCCGGAATGGCTCTACGCTTATAGCGAAGAAACAATGACGCTCGATAAAAATCCCGCCATTTCGGAAAGACTTCTTAGTAAGGTTCGTTTACCTGGAGAACTCTACTATCAGGGTCACCGACAGAACTTGAAGTGGACCTTGGGACAACAACGACTTCATTGGTTAGATGGTTCACTACTGGGGGACAATCTTTGGAGTCTTGATAGTCGATTGTATCCAGCCTTCCGATTGCAAACTCAGTTTTACCCTTATTTTCTAGATATCTTTCATGCGGCGTCACAAACAGTTCGAGCCTTTTCGGGTAATGAGCCTCTGACAATGAGTGGACTCCATTTGAGCTATTTATCGTGGGCCCATTTTTTTGCTCTTCATCGAAATTATGATGAAAGTAAATCCGGGACTTCAAAAGTCCTACAAAATCACAATGTCTGGGATGTGGGTTTATTTTCCAGTCGGCACTTTGATCAATGGAATTATCAATTTCAATACGTATTACAAAATGGAAAATACTTTCAAGACCAAGTCAGTAAAATCAACGAAGAAAACTATTTTTATCAAGTGGACCTGGGAGGCTATCTTCATCCTCAATGGCATGTTCATGCCGAAGTCAGTTACTTAGAAGCCAGCCGCAATTTTTTACCCGGCATGGAGAGTCAATTTCTACTAGGATACAGTCAGTTGTTGCAACGGACGAACTTGCAACTTCAAAGATTTCGATTGCGATACAGTCAGACGGATTGGCATTTGATTTTAGACTGGTATCAAAGTTGGACAAAAGAAGCCTCAGGTGCCTTCGCTAAGTGGTCTGGAGATCATGTCTCGATTGCCGAAGAGTGGAATGCGCGTTGGGTATGGAATTATGAGGATCATTCTCAGATTTCTTGGGTGCTAGTGGCGTTGTTTCCTAAAACCGCTCTTTCGTGGGCCACTCCCAATCCAGAAGCGGGTTTGGCTACGCAAATTTATTGGCAAACTTCTATATAGGTTTAAGACAAATAAAACGAACGATATAAATAAAAATATTGATAGGAAAACGTGTATCGACTTTTGCCTTAGGACTATTGCATAGGAAACTTTATATAGCAAAGTTAACAGTCTTTCTTAAAAGAAAAAAATTCAGGCCGGTCGATGGTATACCGATAGGTCTCTTATGAAATTATTTGCTGTCATTTTAGTTTGTAGCTTCCTGCTTTTCAGGCCTCTAGCATATGCAAACAGTCAATGTGATCGATCCCTTTTTCCTAAGATTTTCCAGAATATCCAATTTAATTCATGTTTAAGTAGTGCCGACTGGTCTGACTGTTTCCAAGGAAATTTAATTCCTGCTTCTGCGATCTATATAGTCACGGGTGGGACCTACTCTTATTTGCAGGTACTTAGATCTGTTCCACAGAGTACTACTAACGTGAATCTTTTAAAGATAGGTATAGAGCTTGATAAGTTGAAGGTGGCTCTTTTTAAGAAATATGGACCTGAATGGTATAAAATGGTTGAAAGCTCAAGTGCCCTCTATGCAGTAACTGGAGAAAAGGCATTTAAAAATGCCGCTTTAGATACCCTTAGGCGAATGGGGGCAGATAGTGCAAAAATTGAAAAGCTTCTCTCTCAAATAGGAAAATCTGCAGCCGTTGAAAGAGGATTGATTTGGACGGGGCGTGGATTGGCATTGATTGGTGGATCTCTAGGTACAGCCATCTTATTCGGATTATCGCCAAGTGATGTAGACTGTTCTTCGGAAATCATTTCTCAATATTTTGAGCATGATAGTAGCTGTCAGCCAACTCACCAGATTGGACCTAATGCGTTTAAACTTTTTTCTCTACCCGAGGCAGAAAGAAATAAGCTTATGGATGCATATCCCTCCTTATGTACAATCTATGAAAAAATAGGGCAAAAATTGGAATCCAATATAAAAGAGATTCTCCAGTTAGAAAAACCTCATCTACAGTGCCAAACCGACTCATCATTTCAGTTCGCATTCACACGTGATGGACAAGATCACTCACAAAAATACTCATTTTTTCCAAATGGAAAAATAAAAAGCATTGTGACTCGGCGAAGTGATTTAGATAGAGACGTGACCCTTGAGTTTTCCGATACGGGTCGAGGAAAGACTTCTTTGGATCGAATTAAATTTAAGGGAAATGCCACTGGTCTACCAGTCTCCATTCTTTTGAAATACGCATCTGAAAACTATTTGGGAAATCAAAAGTATATAGAGGCCGGTTTGCAGGAAATCCCAATTGTTCAGCTTTACGGTCCTCTTGCAAAGTCATGCTGTTCAAGTGGGAGAGGCTGTGAGGGACTTGTCAGCGCCGCCCGAGACTCTGAATCACCTTCAAAACGACAACCCTCTGACCGATAGAAATTTCTCACTTGAAGGTTCTGTAGACACCTTTAATATCTCCAATATCTTGCAGCTGCCATGGTTTCGTATCAAAAAAGAGCACCCTAATTAAAAATGAGTCGTGTTATCTACTGCTATCAGTCTCCCTAGGATTTGGCTTAAATTGCCAGTTTTGGTTCCTCAATCAGCTACTTTTTATCCGGCATGGGGAGTCAATCTTTCTGCAATAGTTCTGGTAGATAAAAATTCAGCCAGTCAGACGATTGCTTCCGTAGAAATTCGATTTATAATGAAAGCTCAATTTTTCGTCTCTCGGGGGATGTTATGTTTGATCTAAAAGAATTTCCAACAAGTCTTCAAAAATTTTATCACGACAACAATGATTTGCGTCCGCATTTAGAACCTCAACCCAATAAAGACTCCCAATGGATCTATCAACAAAGTGATATCCCATGGCTAAAGCTCAACATCGACACGCCTCACGAAGAGATGTACCGCGAAGCAAAATCATGGATTGATGAAATGGTCCCACAAAATTATAAGGAGCTTTTTGACAACCCTGTCTTAGATGGT
Source organism: Bdellovibrionales bacterium (assembly GCA_020435025.1). GTDB lineage: Bacteria > Bdellovibrionota > Bdellovibrionia > Bdellovibrionales > UBA1609 > JAGRAG01. Next base: position 24,865 of record JAGRAG010000091.1, read on the forward strand.
GAATTCCCTAATCAAAAGGGATGGAATACCATTTGCGTCCATGGAATTGGACCTAAACATTTTGATAGGGGCTACATGTATGGATACGGTCATGAAGATGAAGTGCCATATATATGGACAGAAGTGGCCGATCAGTGTCCCATCACTAAAGAGTACTTGCAGTCTTTGCCGTATGAAAAGCTCTATCGTGCTCGATTCACGATGCTGGCACCGGGAGGCTATGCAGCTCCTCATATAGGTCGGAAAAAAGCGGCGAGCCACAGCCGAAAAATCAATGTCGCATTAAATCATCCAAAGGGCTTTCACTTTCATCTAGAAGGTCAGGGGCCCATTCCCTGGGAACCCGGTCGAGCCCACTTGATTGCTGCTGATGATTTTTATCATGCCGTATTTAATCAAAGTGACGAAGTTCGAATTCATTTGATCACAATGGGAAAGCCTGACTTCAAACGTCTTGAACCCTTAATCCAAGAGTCCTACTATTCAGATGACCCCTTTGGGTACAAGAACTGGGAGGCGTGATGGCAAAGATTGAAATCGAGGTGTCAGAGGAGATTTATTCTCTCTTCCAACAAGAGCCTGAGTATTATCAAAATCTCCTACGTGAACAGCTTACTAAAGCCTGTCGTCAGCGGCATCGCAATCCGACTGATTGGGTTAAGACGCTGACTCGACTAAAAACCCCGGTGTGTAATTGGACGGACTTGGAGCAACAAATATTGCGTGGGGCCCTTGGGGAGCAACGTGACTGAAAAAGTTTATCTGGATAGCAGTCTTGGTTTTTATGGGGCAGGGAATATTGGCTACCGCTGGGCTGTTAAAGTGATTAATGCGGTTTCTGGGAGATTTGTCCATGTCAATACAGACTGTTTTTTCTTTTTGGATCTTATGGATCAACACTACTATCAAAATGACTTCCAAGGAATAAACACTCACTTCCAAACGTTTCAAAAGATTCTTCCTCGCGTAGAGGCTGTGACCGTTGCTGACTTTGATCAATCCTACCTTTTATTTAAAGAATATCCCAACGCCAGCCCTCGATTGTTGCTCGTCGGAGCCATCATGAAACGGCTGGAAATTCGAAAAATTGTTACGACATTTAGTTCAGGGATGGAAAAATTCTCTTTTTTTGAAAGAACAAATTTAATGACCGTATTAAATGAAATGAAATTGAGTCGTAGGGTGTTAGAAAAATGAGCCCTTTGCTAATCGATTCTAATATTCCCATCATAGCTTCAGAACAGATCGGCGAAGCCTGGGCAACGGTGATCCTGAACGAAGTGGCCAAAGGAAATTGTCCGGCGTTCACTTCTGTTTTGTACTGTTTGGAAATTTTAGAATCCTATTGGCAACAGGAAAAGGCCTTTGAAGGACGTGTTCTTTACAAAAATTTTAAAAGCCTATTGGATGATCAAATTCTTCCTCTGACAGTTGAAGATTTTGATCTTTCTGAATCCCTTTTTAAAAGAACACCGCACTTGCCCCCTCGCGATTTGATTCATTCTGCTGTAGCCATACGCCATCAAATGACGGATCTCTTTAGTATTGATGGTCCAACTTATACAGACATCGAAGAAGTGCGCTGTGTGACACTCAACGAACTTCTACGACAGCTCAAATTGACAGGAGACTATATCGATGAACGCAACTGATGAGAGGACCTTTCTTGATCCCAACTTTATGAGCTATTTGGTCCAGCAAGGAGAGAGTTTTAACGACGTTCTGTCTCAATTACAAAAATCCTTTCCCAAGTTGTGTACGGACGTGCGCTGCCTCCAAGAAGTCGTCTATCGCTATCATCTGATGGGAGATACCGAATTGGGCTCCAAAAGGGCGATGGAAATTCGTCAGTCCATAGAGGTGTTTCCTATTGATCAAGATGTTTTAGGTAAAATGGAAGAGCTTATGGAGCTCTACCCCAAACATCCTCCCAGAGAACTCCTTCATTCTTCGGTGATGTTATTGCAGAAGGTCCGATTCATTATTTGCTCACCAGAGAGTCACTATCATGAAATTGAAGAAGTAAATTCTGTTTCTCCTATTAGTAAAGCCAGTCAAAGAATCTAAAAACTCGACGAAAGGGAAATTGTCGAAGTATATTGTTTTGCCATGTTCTGTGGGCGATCGGTTTATGACTCATTTTCATCTGTTTTAGAGCTTTTACGAATAAAAGGAAGAACATCTTTCCTGTTCCGTGATGTTTCATAAGCTTCTATTTATAACCATTTGAAGACCAAGGACAAACAGTGTATTCTCACTGACCTCGTAAACGTCCAGTTGTTGTCTTGTACGATCTTTTTTACTCTCAGGACATGAGCCTATCGAGTGCAGAAGTCTTTAAAAAAGAAGCCGTTAGAACTGAATGGATTGCCAGAAATCTTTGGCCTTGGATTCGTCCTTTATTTAAAAAATATCTAAGTCCTAGATGCAAACGTTGTGTCAATAATGTTCATTACAGTCGATTGAACGAAGAAGGTCTCTGCGAGCACTGCCTGCAGTTTCACCCTGAAAGCGCAGACAAAGATATTCCCGCTGAATGGTCAGAAGAGCTGCATCAACTCTTAGCAAATCCACCGAAGACAGGCGGTCCATATGATGCCCTACTGCTCTTTAGTGGCGGTAAAGATAGCTCCTACATGCTTCATCGCTTAAGAAATGAGTACTCTCACTTAAGAATACTTCTTCTTTTTGTCGACAACGGCTTTTTGAGTCCCGTTGCTATTCAAAATGCCGAGTCTGTTGCACAAAGGTTTTCTATGGATTTCGTTCGTTGGACGATCAATAAAGACTTTGTTAAAAAGGTGTTTCAAAAGTCATTTCATAACATTAGAAATCAGAAATCCTACAGCATCGTCGATTTGATGGACGGACAAATGACCTTTGATACAGCAAGAAATCTGGCTTTGCATATGAAAGTTCCCATTGTTCTTTGTGGACTTGGACGTGTTCAGTTAGAGAATGTTTATGGTCGAATTGGCTTTGAAATGTCAGAAGATCAAGAAAAAAATCCTTTCGAAACCCAACTGGGAAAAAACCTGACTGAGGAATTCACCAATGATGAATTGTCGTACTGGTATCAACGCCCTCAAGATCCATCAGATTTTCGACCCCGATTTGTTATGCCATTAGTGGTATGGGATCCTAGTGAAGAAGAAATTTTAAAAGTGATAACGGAGCAAGGGATGTTAGAGTTGTCCTCAACGAGTCCTCTTGTGACAAACAATCAGATCATTCCTCTAATAGGAATCTCTGAAGTGAATTTATTAGGTTATAGCACCTTCGAAATAGAGTTTTCCAAAAACCTAAGAGCTGGAAAAATTGAACGATCCTACTGGCTCAATCTATTTGAGATGCTTGAACTTTCCGCAAAAACTGGAAAGTTCCTTGGGGCCACCATTGTGAGTACTTTGGAGAGACTCCATCTGACCTCATCTGACTTGGGATGGTCAAAACGTTAAGGGGATAAGATGGGACGCTATTTGATAACAGGTAGCAGTGGGGTGGTGGGAAGTCGTTGTGCTGTTGAACTTCTCCATCGAGGCCATTATCTGATATTATTTCTTCGCCCACGAAAGAGTCAGTCCATTGAAGATCGATGGCAATCCATAGCTCAATTTTATAAAATCGATAAACGTTTCGATTCCCAAGTTCAGCTCGTTCAATGGGAAATGAGTAAAAAAGATCTAGGACTGGATTCGCAGACAGCTCAAAAAGTATTTTCAAATATTGATGGTGTTATCCATGCTGCAGCGAGTGTTCATCTCAATCAGACTATTGAACAGGCCAGAGAAAACTCGTTAGAAAGTACGAAAACCTTATTCCAATTACTGCGGCGATGGTCTTCTCCCGAAAGAGTTCAGAAAATAGAATATGTATCCACCGTCGGTGTTTCAGGAAGAAGTTCTTTGCCTTTGAAAGAAGAACCTGTAAGGTCACTCCCTGAGTTTCATAACACTTACGAACAGGCAAAATTTGAAACAGAGCTTTTTGTTACTCAATCAAGAAGAGAGGGATGGACGGTTACCATTCATCGGCCCAGCATGGTGGTCGGTGACAGTTTAACAGGAGCCATTCTTTCGTTTCAGGTATTTTACTATATCTTAGATTACATAGCCGGAATAAGATCCAACGGCTGGGTTCCGGATCTTAAAGAAAAAACTTTGGATATCATTCCTGTCGACTACGTAGCACTGTCGATTGTCGAATCCCTTTTGAATCCAAAGAGCGCCATTGAGATACTTCATCTCTGTTCAGGACCGGACCAAGCTCAATCACTAAAACAGTTGCAAACACGGTATCGACAATTTCTTCAGACACATCGAATTTCAATAAGTTCATTAAAAGTTCTCTCTCCTCGGCTATTAAGAAGTCTCTATCAAGTCGGAGCTCTGATACCCTTTTTACCTCAACAGAAGAAGTTTCGAGCAGCACTCCCTTTACTCGACTATTTACAAACGGAGCAGAGTTTCGAAAACAAAAAGAGCTTGCAACACCTCGAGCAGTTTCACATCAATTTGCCCGATCCTAATCAGTATCTTGATCCCATTTTATCTATTTGGATGGAGCAACAAAATGGCCGAGTCTAAGTCTCCAACCCACTCTTTACTGCAAGTTATCAAAGACAAAGTGGATTCAAGTCCTGAAAAAGAGATTTTTTTCGAAAAAATTGGGGATCAGTGGATCGGTTATAGCTATCGGCAATTGGCGACAGCAATAGAATTCATGCGAAGAGCATTGGTAAAACGGGGAGCAGGCCATGGAAGTTTTATTGGTTTGGTCAGCACCACCTCATTTTTAGGAGAAGTGCTCGACAAGGCGATTCAATCTATAGGAGCTATTGCAGTTGGTTTGCCAAACCAGTTAAGTGTTTTAGAAATGAATTCAACTTTACATACAATTCGCCTGAGCGGAGTGATCTGCCTTGATGAAATCTCTTACAATGAATGGACAAAGGCCGATGCAATAGATCCTTTTTGGATTTGGAGAGCCGAAGTATCTTGGCCATCTTCTAAGAATGATTATTTGAATTTTGAGGAATGGATCATTGATCCTCAAGCTGACGCTGCTCTGATGATGACTTCTGGTACAACAGGAGATCCAAAATCCATCGTTTTCACGCAAGAACAATTATATCAAAGCGGAAATGCGCTGATTCCGCAATTAGAGATGATCTTCAAGACAGAAAAGCCAACAAAATCGATCTCCTGGTTACCAACTTACAATGCAACAGGAAGATTGCTTCACACACTTTCTCTAATCAAAGAGGTTCCACTGTACTTTGTTAAGGATCCTAGGAACATAGCTAATTCTATTTATGAAATCGAACCGACCGTCTTCTTTGCCCCTCCAAGGTTTTATGAAAAAGTGTATCAAGAAATTACAAATCAAATTCGGAAAAAGGGACTTATTATTGAGCATCTATTTCATTGGTCAGCTGTTATCAAGAAATGGCCAATTCTAGGAGCTTGGTTTGATACTAAGATCTTCAAGACTCTAAGATCTAAAGTATTTGGGTCGAATATCCAATATCTTTTCAGTGGCTCTGCACCTCTTAGGCAAGATATTTTAGCTTTTTTTATCAAGATAGGATTGCCCATCTATGAGTGCTACGGAATGACAGAGATCGCTCAACTGATTGCGATCAACACTCCGGACCAGAGGCGTTGGGGATCAGTGGGAAAAATCACCAATGGACAAAACGTTATCATATCAGATGAGGGAGAAGTTCTGATAAAGGGACCCACCGTCTTTAACGGATACTTGAAGGACCCTTCCCCTCAGTATTTTACCAAAGAAGGATTTTATAGATCAGGAGACCTTGGCTATCTTAAAGATGATTACATCTATCTGACGGGACGTAAAAAAGAGATCATAAAAACGTCGAATGGCCAAAGAGTCTCTCCCCAACAAATTGAACATTTTTTTAGTGAAATAGAAGAAATCGATTTTTTGATCGTCATTGGTGACAATCTACCGTATTTAACTGCTCTGATCTCTGTAGATCCCATCCATTTTAAAGAATATAAAAAAATGTACGGTTCTAATGCGGAAAAAAATATCAGAAAAGAGCTTCAAGTTAAAATAGATAAACTCAACTACACACTATCTAAAAAAGACAGGATACATGGCTTCATACTCATCAAAGATCCGCTCTCTTTAGAAAAAGGACAGATCACAAGATCTCTAAAAATTCGAAGAGAGCAACTCATCAAAGACTTTCAAAAAGAAATTCACACTCTTTACGCTGTAGAAGAGTCTACAGGATAAAATCGATGAAGTTAGGTTTGAGTTTCTGTTGATACAGAAAGATTCTCTGGATTTGGTTCCTTATACTTAACAAACGGAATCAGTAACAACCAATGAAGGTGCGAGTATTGAGGTTCCCGAAATGACGTAATACCTAGTTGCATTTTAGTGAGTGTCTCTGTTGGCAAAAATTTATAGGTCTTAAAAAAATAGTCCCACCAAGGCAAATTAAAGCCAAAATTAGTATTCAGCTCCTTCCAATCCGTTGAATGGTGTACTTTATGCATTTCAGGAGTGACCAAAAACTTTCGAAGCCACTTATCAAATCTTTTAGGTAGAAGAAAATTCCCGTGATTGAACATTGCTGTCGCATTCAATAATACTTCAAATATAACAACAGCAACAGGATTGGCTCCAATCAAAGCCACAATTCCGATCTTGATAAGTGCGGACAAAAAGATTTCAATTGGGTGAAATCGAGCCCCGCTGGTCACATCCAAATCTAGATCCTGATGATGCATTTTATGAAGAGACCAAAGTAAAGGAATGGAGTGAAAAAACCGGTGTTGCCAATAAATGGCAAAATCTAAAATTAAAACTGTTAATAAAACATTGATCCAAAAGGGAAGGGACAGCCAATGAAAAAGCCCCCACTGGTTTTCTTGTACAAAAAAGGCCGCACTGACGGCAGTCACAGGCAATAAAAGTCGAACAGTGAGCTGTCCCAAACCAATAATTCCGAAGTTACTATACCAGCGGTGCCAACGAGGAAGAGCTCGTTTTCGGTGAGGACGAATCACTTCTAACAGTGCGACGAAAACAAAAACACTTAAAAAAACACCAACTCGGACTTTATCCACAATACCACCTCATGTGGATTTATTATTATTAAATTTCTTCAAGATTGCAATAAACACAATGCAACGGAAGGAAGATGCCCTTTCTCTGCGAGACAAATTAGCTCGCTTGTTTTTGATCTACTTGGCCTACAAGCGGAAATTTGAGAGTGATTCTCGAGTCATTGTGAGCCCGATCAATATATATATTGCCACCATGCTCCGCCATGATTCCCGCGGCAATAGAAAGTCCTAAGCCGGTTCCTTTGCCAACTGGTTTGGTGGTAAAAAACGGATTAAATACTTTTTCCTCGATTTCAATTGGGATTCCTAAGCCACTGTCAATAACACTGATACAAATAAAGCCAGACTCATCTTTGTCTACCTCGATCGCAATAAATTTTTCTGGACAAGATTCAATGGCGTCAAGTGCATTGGAGACCAAATTAACAATAATTTGATAAACCTGAACGTACCTACCCCAAAAAGGAGTCTGATCAAATTCACTGATGATCTCAAAACGAATTTGATTGAAGTTAAATTTTTCTTTAAAAATTTCTGTGACATCTTCGAAGATTTTTTCTAGTCGAACCACTTCCATGGGATCACTCTCTCCATCTCTACTGTAGTTTTTTAGTCCGCTGATGATCTTGGTAATTCTTAGAGCTGTGCGATCAATTTTATCGCACATTTCGCCAATCATTACCTTATCGTGACACGACTGGGCTAGTTCTCTCTTAATTCGCTGATTGGCTCCCAATATTATGGCAAGGGGATTGTTGATTTCATGTGCGATCCCCCCGGCCAATTCTCCTAACTCCGTCATTCGTGAAGTTTTATAAAGAGTTTCTTGTTGTCGCAAAATTATATCTCTTGAATTGGCCAGCTCCTTTTCAGAATGTTTGATCGTGTAAAGAAAGTAGGTAACTAAAATAGTTGCAAAAAAAGCCGCATACTGTTGGTCCACAATAAGAAGTTTTAACCAGGACTGTTCATCCCATGTTGGAAGAATCTGAATTCCTCTTTCTAGGAAATTTAGTGAAAGATACAAATTTCCTAAAGACAAATAGGCTGCAACGACTAGACCCCACTTAATTTCACAAAGAAATAGCGACAGCATAATGTATACGGGGATCCATGAAACCAAACCAGAAAATGCCACGCCATGGGCTCTGATTCCTAAAAGAAGGGCCGTTGACAGTACAAACGAAGAGGGAACTGTAATGGTCATCAATGACCAATTTAGAAACTTCATTGTTGTGACACAAAAAACACAAACGCCTAGAATAAGGTAGACAGAAAGTTTAAATTCTTCAGGCAAGACATCATTTACAAATAAGACAGAAGAAGTTAAGAAAAATCCGAAGATAGCCATTCCTATAATGACTCGCGCCCTTTGTCGATCGCTGTATCGTGAATGTGCACGTAGCTCATCTGGCAAAAACCAGTCTAAAATAGCAATAAGCTGATTCAGTACTTCTTGTGGCATTCTATCAATTTATCAATACTTTTATTCTAGATCTAATTAAAATACTTTAAGATTTTCGCTTCAAGCTGAGACGTTATTTATAAAACTCCTTCCCTTGCCTACTTCATGCTCAAACAGTCCTCGCCAAGCGGGGCGGCCATAAATGTCCGCACCGCAGCTGCGGAACTGCGCGTGAAGTAGGCAAGGGAAGGAGTTTTATAAATAACGTCTCAGCTTGAA
>JAGRAG010000092.1 GCA_020435025.1 Bdellovibrionales bacterium
CCTCTCTGACGCAAAGGCGGCTCAATTAGTTTATTTTGAAGCTCCATTTCCGGTTGGGCAAAGTGTTCAAATCCGTGTAAAGGGTCCTGTGCAGGATGAAATGGGAAGGTCGTTGAATAATCATTCAGAGTTTCCTTTAAATGTCGAAATTACCGATGCGCCGGCACTGGTTGCCTTTAGCTCTTCGTTTGGAATCCTAGATTTTCAGAAAAAAAGCGCCGTTACTTACCTTCCAGTGACGGTAAGAAATGTCGAGACAAAGCTCTTAGTAAGTGAGCCGAGTGCCTCTTCGCAGATTACAGCAAGTGCGGCGACTCAGAAGTACGGATTCAGTGAGTTTTCTCAGGTGGTTTCCTGGTTAAAGAAAGTCAGTTTGTCTCCCGCCAGCGAAAAATCAGAATTAGGAGCACAAAAAAGAGACTTCCAGGTTCCTCTCATTGAGAAAAACAAAAAAGGAGAATCTGTACCTTTGCAGGTGGTGGGGATTCCATTGCAAGGTAAAGGATTTTTTGTAACAGAGGTTCTAAGTCCGAAGCTTGCATCTTCTCAGAAGGTTCAAAAAAATCAAACTACCCCTTATATTAGAACAACATCCCTGGTGACAGATCTAGTAATTCACCTTAAGCAGGGAAATGATTCAAGCCTGATTTGGGTGACGGATCTCAAATCTGGAAAGCCGGTTTCGGGTGCGCAAGTTTCCCTAGCTGATTGCAAGGGAGAAGTTCGTTGGTCAGGATCTACGTCCCCTTTGGGTGTAACGAAAGTGGATGCTCAACTTGGACAGTTAATAACAAGTCAATGTGTGAATGATGAGAATCGCTGGAGTGCCAATCGTTATGATCAAGGATTTTTCGTGGTTGCGAAAAAGGGAGACGACTTTTCATTTACTCACTCGTCGTGGAACGACGGCATTACTCCATGGCGTTTTGGAGTTCCTGCTGATTACAGTTCAGACATTCACTATCCAAAATCAAACATAGTGATTCACGGTGTCTTTGATCGCCCCCTTTATCGCTCTGGAGAAGAAGTTTACGTTAAGTATCTTGCTCGAAAGAAAGTAGGTGATGGATTTGTTATTCCAGAAAAAAATCTTTTGCCTACTGAGTATTCAATAGAGGATCCATTAGATGGCAAACAGATCCACAATGGGAAACTGAAATGGGATGCTCAGCGAGGTGAGGTGAGTGTTTCCTGGGTGATACCTAAAGATGCGCTTGTAGGAAGTTATTATATTAATCTGTCAGAGCCAAAATCTGACAAGTATTATGGTGGTGGCCAAGTTCAGGTTTCGCAGTTTAAGGTTCCTAATATGAAGGGTCAGCTACAGTTAACGGCGAAACGACCTTTTCCTAGCCACGAGGTGGACGCAGACTTTTTGTTAGGTTACTCGAACGGAGGTCCTGCGCAAAGTTGGCCAGTACAATTGAGTTATACTGTTTCTGAAGTCAGTGATATTAATGTTAAAGAGTATGATTGGATGGCGTTTGCCAACGGATCGTATCAGAAGACCGAAAAACCGGCGCCAAGCCAACCGAAAACAGTGACAAAAAATATGAAGCTCGACCAGAATGGATCTGGACACTACACAATAGATTTAACGGGTTATGACCTAACTAAACCTTATGTGGTTCAATCTGAACTTATTTATAGAGATTCAAATGGCGAAGTGAACACACTTTACTCCAAAGATGATGTTTGGCCGGCATCACATATTGTTGGGTTAAAGGGAAGTCAACAACCTGCCAAAATGAAGCAACTGCGCTTTAATGTAGCCGTTGTTAATAGCGAGAAAAAGTCAGCCTTTAACGAAGTGGAGGCTCCCCAGTTTTTTATCTACCGTGAGGAAACGTACAGTGTTTCTCGACGTATCCCTGGTGGGTTTTATGAGCAAGAAAGCCACACTGTTTTAACCCCCGTGACTGCGGCTGTCACCTGTGGAAAAGATTTAGAGTCCCCTCTGTTTTTGGACTGTCAAATGACTGTAAATAAGGGGGGAGACTATATCGTCGAGGCACAAATTAGCAAAAACAATCAAGTCCTCAGTACGGCTCACACTCGTTTATTTGCCTCTAGTAAAGACCCTAACGACTTTGCTCCAGAAATTACGAAAAGTGATCGCATTGATTTGATTCCTGACAAAAAGGAATATCGGGCTGGAGAGCTTGCGCGCTTTCAATTAAAGACACCTTTTGCCAAAGGACAGGTGCTGGTGACGGTTGAAAGAGAGGGCGTGATGGAGCACTTTGTAAAGACGGTTTCTCGAAGTCAGCCGTTTTTTGAATTGAAGGTCAAAAAGTCATGGACTCCTAATGCCTTTATTAGTGCCGTTGCCGTTCGGGGGCGTGCCGGCGAAGGACCAAAGCAAGTAGGGGCCATTGATCTCAATAAACCCTCTTTTAAAATGGGACTTACACAAATTAAGGTGAACTGGGATGTGAACCGGTTAGATATGAAGGTCACAACTGTAGGTGACACCTTTAGACCTCGTCAAAAAGTAAAAACAAATTTCATCGTTCGAAGATCCCAAGATGGAAAAGTCGCTGCCAAAAGCCGGTTGATTGTCGCGATGGTTGATGAGTCTTTACTGGAAATTAAAAGTAATGACTCATGGAATTTGTTAGAAAAGATGATGCGTGAACGATCGCTACAAGTATTCACCTCTACAGGTAAATTGCAAATTGTCGGTCGTCGGCATTTTGGTCTGAAAGCCACGCCACATGGCGGTGGTGGAGGGATGGCTCCTACCAGAGAACTTTTTAATACCTTGGCGTATTGGAATGATCAGGTTGAGACGGACGAAAACGGAGTGGCTAATCTGGAGATCCCTATTCACAGTGACTCGCTGACGACCTTTCGTATCGTTGCCGTGGGTTATCAGGGAAGCGATCTTTTTGGTACGGGATCGACTACAATTCGGACAGCCATTGATGTTATGGTGCAATCGGGAATGCCGGCGGTTCTAAGAGACCGTGACAGAATAGTTCCTGATTTTACACTCCGAAACACGACGAAAGAGAGTAAAGAGCTTTCGGTTCAGGTGGATTGGAGATTTTCTACAAAAGGAACTTTGAAATCAGATTTGCGGCAATCACAAAAGGTAACTTTAGGTTCAGAAAGCAGTGCTCGCATTCAATTGAGTGAAGTGAGCGTTCCAGAAGGAACAGACCGTGTTGAGTACACGTTAACATTACTCGATAAAAATGGAAAAGTTGTAGATCGAGTGAAACAGTCGATACCCATATATGAGTCTGTCGAAGTCGTGCCCACTATGGCGGCCCTTGAGCAGCTCGAGTTTGGTAAGGAAGTGAATTTTGAAATCGCACGTCCTCAGGATTCTTTGAAAGGACGTGGAGGCATTGAAGTAAGAAAAAGTGCGACCCTCATCGGATCTTTATCGGCCTTTGAGGAGTTTAAGAGACTGCAAAAGTTTGAAGATATGGAGTCTCGATTAGCTGTAGCCGTTTCTGATCGCGATGCGAGCAGTTGGTCGAACTTGATACGGGATATCGAGCAGGGGCAGTATCTTGATGATCGTGGTTTGGTGAAACTCTTTAAACTCTCGCAAAATGGGAGTGCATGGCTAACGTCCTTAGTTATGATTGCTGCTAAAAAGTCAAAGCAACAGTTTGACAAATCTATAGAGGAGAAGATCTTAAACGCAGTAAGAGAACAGTTCCAAGAAGGAAGAGGAGCGAAATCTCAATCCCTTCCTGGATTGATTCGTATGGCTCGTGCTCTGGCTCTTTACGATGCGATTTCCGAATCAGAGATAGCAGGCCTAGAATCTTTGAACAATGGTCCAGAGAATTGGAAACTGAGTGAAGTCTTGGATTGGATGCTGTCCTACAAGGAAATAGGTTCTGCAAATTATACTCGTGCGAAGTCTCTTAGTTATAAGAAAGTGAAGGAACAGATGGTTTTTCAAGGACGGGCTGCTGTACTTCCTACGAGTTCTGCAATTTACTATGAAAATGATCGTGGGGTACAAGCAGGATGGATAGACTGGTATTTGCAAGAAACGTCGGATTTTTCTAAAACTAAAGATACTGTGATTATTCCGTTAACATTGGGGCTCGTAAACAGTTTAAAGCAGACAAGGGGTTATTGGCCACTGGCCACCTCAAATATTTGGTCTTTCTATGCTTTGAACCACTTTGCGCAGGTTTTCGAACAAGTCCCGGCCCAAGGAATAACGGAGCTGGTTTGGAAGGAAAGTGGAGGTACTAAAACGACAAAGCATCTTTTACAAAAAAGTTCTGGCGAGTTAGGTTTACCGTGGCCAGAAGTCAATGGTGATTTGACCGTCAAACATAAAGGACAAGGGGCACCTTGGTTGCAATTATTAGGAAGTGCCGCCTTAGCCCTTAAGGATAAAATTGAGGCAGGGTTTTATGTAGAAAGCACAGTTCGTAAGACGAAAGGAAATTCAGACCCCAGTTGGAAAATCGGTGATGTTTATCAAGTGGATTACAAGGTTAAGTCGAACTCCAGTGTTCCTTCAGCAAGAGTCTTTATTCCCATTCCATCTGGGGCGACCATTTTGAGCTCCCACGCGAGTCACTTCGAAGATTTTAGACAAGAGACTTATGAAGGCTATCGGGGTGTTTTTAGTTCATTACGGGCTGGAGAAACAGTTACCATCACATTAAATGTCCGTTTGAATAATGCTGGTCTGTTTCGTCTGCCTTCCGCTCAAGTACAGTCAGTTTACTCTCCGGAGATGCGCTATGTTTCTCCTGTGAGCGAGTGGACAGTTTCCTTCTAGGGTGAGGCGCATTGATGGTCTCTCCAACGATGAGTACCAAGAAAGCCAAGGCAATAGCCATTGCTTTGGCTGTGTTATTAGTTGGTTCGTTTGGTTGGGACTTGTGGTTTATTCCTAGTTTTTTAGAAGTAAAATCTCAATATAAACCAAGTGATCGTATTTTGTTAGATCGCCACGGGCAAGTCTTGCACGAACTTAGAAAAACCTTTGAGGTTCGTCAGTTAGAGTGGATTGCTGCTGAGAGAGTTCAACCCTATTTTTTGCAGGCATTGAAGAAAGCGGAAGATCGACGATTTGATTATCACTTTGGAGTAGATCCCATCTCATTAGGTAGTGCTTTTTTAAATTGGATAGGAGAGCCCTCATACTCTAGAGGGGCGAGCACACTGACGATGCAAATGGTGCATTTAATAGACGATTTGTATCATCAAAAATCACTAGCAAATCGCTACATCAAAAAAATTCGTCAAATTATTTTGGCCATCGGGTTTGAATTAAAGTGGAGTAAAGAAGAGATTCTTTCGGCTTACATAAATTTGGTCCCTTTACGAGGAGAGATATCAGGATTATCCGCTGCCAGTTTTGGAATGTTTCAAAAAAGCCCGGCGCGACTAAGTCTTGCGGAATCGTCTGTTTTGGTATCACTTATTCGAGCTCCCAATGCCGCTCTTGATGTTGTGGCTGCCCGAGCACAGACTCTCTGTGCAGAAGTGAGTCCAGCCAGTCAAGAGTGCCAGTTGATTCAAGAAGCTGTTTCTAAATTAGATTCCCAGTATAGCATTCAAAAACCAATTCAATTGGCCCCAGTGCTCGCAGAAAGGGCTTTTAGTGAGTATCCTAAAGAGGCGACGGTCATTACCACAGTAGATAGGAGTATTCAGTTTGCTGCGGAAAGAGCTTTGCTGTCGCATGTGCGGCGGCATATGAAGCAGAATATGAAAGATGGGGCAGTTGTTGTTTTGGACAATGAGAGTGGAGAGGTGTTAGCCTATGTCTCAAATACAGGAACCTATTCTACGGCTTATCACGTGGATGGTGCGTATGCTCTGAGACAGGCGGGATCGGTGTTAAAACCTTTTCTTTATGCTGACGCTATTGAAAAGAAAATACTAACTGGAGCTACATTGATTGATGACAACCCGACAAATGTGCCGGTTTCAACAGGGGTCTATAGCCCACAAAACTATGATGAAAAGTTTCATGGGTTGGTAACAGTAAGAAAGTCCTTATCCAATTCGTTAAATATACCGGCCGTTAAAACATTAGGTTTTATCGGGGGGGCTTCGGAGTTTTTAAAAACCTTAAAAAGTGTTGGGTTAGAGACGGCTTTACATGATGATTTTTATGGTCCGTCGTTAGCTTTAGGAGCCATCGAAATCCGACTTTTAGAGATAGCCAATGCTTATCGAGTTTTGGCAAATGGTGGAGTCTATTCTCCTTGGGTTCTTTTCAGACCTTCCGGGATGAGGACGGAAGACCGGAGTTCAACAAGGGTGTTTTCGGAAGGTACGAGTTTTATTGTTTCTGACATTTTGTCAGACCGTGTTTCTCGCAGTGAGAGCTTTGGGTTAGAAAATGCTTTGACCACTAAATTTTGGACAGCTGCAAAGACAGGAACAAGTAAAGATATGCGTGACAACTGGTGCATCGGTTACTCTCAAAAATATACGGTTGCAGTTTGGTCTGGTAATTTTTCGGGTGAGCCCATGTGGAATGTTTCTGGGGTCGATGGTGCGGCGCCTGTGTGGAAAGAAATTATGATCTATCTTCATAAAAGAAATTCCAGTTTTGCTCCAAAGAGCCCTGACACGGTTGTCTCCCGATCTTTATATTTAAGTCCACTTCGCAAATCCATCAATGAGTGGTTTCTTCAAGGTACGGAACCGCAGGGATCTCTATTAGAAGCAGCTCCTCAAGAGCACTATAAGATTTTGTCGCCAGTATCGATGGAACGATTTGCACTTCATCCAGATATTCCTAAGGCTTACCAAAAAATTGCATTTCGTTTTGCTACCGACAATCAAAAGATTTGGGTTTTTTTAAATGTTGAAAAGCTCGGAACCGCCGATCAAAATCATTTATGGATACCCGTTCCTGGTGAGCACCGTTTGGATTTAAAAGATGAAGGCGGCAAAGTGTATGACTCTGTCACCTTTTCTGTAAAGCATTGATTGAAAAAATGTCTTGTAAGAAACTTCCAAATAAAAAAGCGTGCAGCTCATTCGTTTGTTGTTAATCAAAAGTGGGTTCTGGATAATTCATATATTGGAATTTGGGTGCCATTTGGACTCATCTATTCCTGCCAGACTTAAAAGATTCCATAAAGAACAGAACTCATCACGAGAGTATTTCAGGAGTTCCATCTCAGCTATTCTATATGCCTATATAAAAAGGGATCAAGGATCCCTTATTTCTATCAAGAAGCTGTGAACAAAAGAATTTACTTTCCGCCGCCGACTCCACGTACGCACATCGTTTTCAATTTCCTTCCTACGCTTTTGGTCATTTCCCATTTCGGGACAAGGCCGTTGGTCAGAACTTCGATGGCTGTTTTAGGGTGCTCTTTGATGAGCTCTTTCATGAGGCCTCCAAATGAATTAGCTATAGCATTTTTTAGAGCTAGGATCATAATAGCTCCTGTCCCTCGAGAGAGGCCAATAAACGCATCGGGTAGACGAACACCGGCGTTCGTAGCAATGATCACCCACTCTTCAATTCTTTTCCTCTTAAAGCCTTGTCTTTCAGCTTCTTCGAGGCCAAGTTCTTTTATCTTCTTTTCGACTTCAGCTTGTTCATTGAGTTCCCTTGCCAGCAGCTCTAAAAGCTCTTTTTCTCCGATGGTAGTTTCCTCATGATTTCTCAGATTCCAGAGCATGTTTTTCATAAATAAGGGATCTTTCATTTTTGCAGCTAAGGCAATTCCCACAAAAAAAGTTCTCTGAGCCATTTGAATATTGCCACCCATGCCAAAATCGACAATCGAGACCTCTAGCTCAATTCTTTGGGCATCTTCAAATAGGATGCGGGTCGAGTCTCCACCTTCAAGAAGTCGAGCCGGCTGAACGGCGCGGCTCATGAAGTTACCGTTGTGAAGGTCAGAATGGAAAAATCCCATTTTTACAAACGCCACTTGTAACCAACGTAAAGTCATGCCTTTGGCTATGGCCTGGGCGACATAAGAATTTTTCTCACGAATACCTTTTAATCCTTCGCCAGGGGTGTAGTCCATAACTTGAATTCGAGTTTCCGACTCGGATTCAGAATTGTAGTAAACGGTTGGGACTTTATAATGAACTAAGACATCTTTAAATTTTAAAGGACGACGACCTAACGACCATTTTCCAATCTGAATTCCGCCGCTCCATTCAGTCACTACTTTTG
This sequence comes from Bdellovibrionales bacterium, assembly GCA_020435025.1. GTDB lineage: Bacteria > Bdellovibrionota > Bdellovibrionia > Bdellovibrionales > UBA1609 > JAGRAG01. The sequence goes on from JAGRAG010000092.1 coordinate 8,147, forward strand.
TTTTAAAGGTGTGCGTGTACTGCTGCTTACCTTGACCTTGTCGCTTTGAGCTCGCAGCGACATCCGTATCGGCTAAAATCCCTCTCGTTTGACCTTCCATCTCCGGACCAATTTTAGGCCAGTTAAGTTCTCTTAGTATTGAATCTGAGTCGACTAGAGAAGACACTTTTTTCATTATTTTAAGGCCACGGGCGATGGTGCGCAGCATTCCCGGTTTAATGATTCGAATAGCGACAGTTTTTTGGACCAATTTTCCATTAACTTCGTATTCAATTTCTCCTTTGTGAATTTGGGCAATCGTTCCAGCATGTATGGACTTTGCATCAAATGAAACCAGTCGAACTCCTTGAGCTTTCATCTTAGCGCTCTCTATTTTCATTAAATCTCTGATAACTTCGGGTGGGGAAGCACGCCCGTCCGCTTGTAAGCTTTTAAAAACTTCGGAAATTTCTTGCCCAAGTCCTTCTAGGTTGGCCACAAGCTGCAGGATCTTTTGAACCTGAGGAATGGAGTACTGAATGGCGATTTTAAATCTTTGAATAGCATCATTGGTTTTGGTTTTATAGTTGCGAGCATCAGGAAAGTCGAGGGACCCTGAGATCATATTTTTGATTCCCTCTCGTTCTTCATATTTAAAGATTCCTCCGAGCAGAAGCTGAATCATTCGACCGGCTCCTTTAAAGCTCTCAGAACTAATGGCAAAACGACGGCTGTCAGCAGCAATTTTTTCACCTACACTTCGAATTTCCTCTTCCATTTTTGCAAAGGCAATTTCAAAAGCATTGGCGATTTGAATCTGATGTTCACCGATGATCTTTAAGTTTGTTAGATCGGCTAACAGAGGTCGTGCACGATTTCGGTCTAAGGTAGGATCCTCAAGATCCATAAGTTCTGAAAACAAATTTTGAGCAAAAGCTCTGAATTGTTTTTTTTCTGTACTGGATGCAGACTCGCTGATGCCATGACTTTCTACTAATTCAATGAGCGTTTTTTCAGCAAAAGCTTTTTGTTTTTGATGGTACTCATGAACCTCTTGTCGGACTTGTTCATTAGCAAATTCAAACTCATATAGCTTGGAGCCACGTCCCTGATCAAGATGTCTGATTTCAAATTCTAAGAATGTATAGCGATCTGCTTCGGCATATCTCATCTTTCCGTACTGTTCGAGGCTTTCAATCATCACTCGTTCAGGTGTTTGCTCGTAGTGACCTTGAATGGCAGAGAGGGCACGTGAAATCGCAGTGGATTTTTTATGTTCTTCGCCATAAGCGTCCAACATATACTTTGCGAAGATTCGTAAGCCGTCAGGAAAATAGAATCTCTCTGTACGATCGAATTTTTTGCTTAAGGCCTTTTCCGCGGCTGCCTCGGCTTCGGTTAACTGTCGAGACGACAGCTTGCTTAACGCTCCTTCGCTTTGAGTGTCGTTGGTTGCGGCAACAGATGTGGCCGTCGGGTAGGTGGTAAAGGAAGTAAAAACAAGTAGAAAGGCCAAAAAGATTGGGCCAAATTTGGTTTTTTTCATTTAAAAGCTCCTGAATAGGAAGTCCAAATGCAATTAAAAAGCCAGGAGTTCCACTGAATTGGTGCTCAATCTTTCGCAAATTTCTAAAGAATGGTCATCTAAATATATGATTTAATGAAAGAATTCGTTGTAGTTAAAGGAAGTTTGGAACAATCTACAGGTAGGGGTAAAGCATATGACGAATTGAAGCCGCAAATGGGTCTGCACTGTGTAGAGTTTTGTCAGTCACTTCCTGCTTTTGTTACCCAAATAGAGAGATAGATTTCTGAGCTGTTTGCGCTCTGGATTCCTAAGTACTGTCGTTGCCATTCAAGTTCTTATGAATAATCGCGATAAGATCTTCTCCCTTTACTGGTTTAGAAATAAAATCATCCATTTCATATTGCTTGCATTTGTCACGAGTTTCCTTAAATGCACTTGCTGTCATCGCAATTATGGGTGTTCTTTTGCGTTGTTCTTGAAGCTCCATTTTTCGAAATTGTCGAGTGGCATTAAAACCATCAAGGACGGGCATTTGACAATCCATGAGAACAAGGCTGTATTTATTTTGATCGAGTTTTTCCAGGCCCTCCACCCCATTTAGAGCGAAGTCGACATTGTAGCCATGTTGTTTGAGTATGGCTTGTGTGACTTTTTGATTAATTAGGTTGTCTTCAACTATTAAGATGGGATCTAACAGAGATGGTGAGCTTCCACTTGTACTGAATTCATTTAATGCCGATGGGATGCTATTGGAACTAGCAAGTTTGAGTACATTTGTGTTGTTGTTTATTAGGCTGTGAAGATTTGGGATCGGTTTATAAATTATAGGGATGTGTTCAATCTTTAAATTATTTAGTAGTTTTTTCTTATTTTTTTTCGAACTGACAAGAATGACTCTTTCTTTGTTCTCTTCAATCTTTTTGGAAAGTCTTTGAATCTGCTCGGAAT
>JAGRAG010000093.1 GCA_020435025.1 Bdellovibrionales bacterium
CCAGATGTTAGTCAGCCCGAATCGGTCACCGGCGGCACACAGGCTATTGAAGGCCCTGGGGGAACCATTCAACATGTTCCTTACACAACGGCTGGAAGAGCCGAAGCCTTTAGCAAACTCAAATCAGAGTTAGGAAAGGACAATAGCCCCACTTTAGCAAAAAAAATCACTGATGCGACCTTCGAGTCCTTAGACGAACATCAAAAACCAACAAAAAATCTCCCGACGTTTTTAAAGACGAAAGTGCAAATGACATTTAACAATCGCCCCTATCACTTAACTTTCTTAAATCGACTGCGTCCTTGGGGAAAAGGACAGAGGTCGGCCTTTCAACCTTCGTCGGAACCTTCGTTTTATTATCTTCAAGTCGAGTGTTTAGACACTAGCTGCCAAACTATCGCTTTTAAACTGAGCTATGATTCTCAACCCAAAGGGAAGCCCGAGCATATTACTGGCGCTTTGTTCTACCGCAGTCAACCAACCGTCCGCTTACAGTCTTCACAGATCTCTGAAAAATTGCACAACTCTGCTTGGGCAGAAGTCGTGTCTGCCTACGAAAAGAAAAACCTATTGGCGGACCAAGAAAGTTTGTCTGTTGTTGGTGGTCTCTCGTTTTCAAAAGGAACTCTGTATACAAAAGACCCTCAAAAAATTCTGATTCACTACAAGTCGGATCGACTCTCTACTCAATTTATCAGTGCAATAAAAACTCAATTTAAACTAGAAGGAGACACTCAAGAACTGTCTGCTTCGACGATCGGAAACAATAGCCAAAATGGCGCCCTGGCTCTTCAAGTTCAACAGCCCTCCAGAGCTTCTACTCAAGAAGCCCTACCTATTGGACGAATCTATTTAAAACATTCCGACGGTTCCGATGAGGCTTCAAATGAACATCCTCAATCGTCCTTACCTGAACAAAGCTCATCACCACAATCTATCGTCAAGGTCGAATCTCCCATCATTCCTGTTCCTAATGGAGCTAGTTATCCAAGCATCACACAGATCTCGCAACGGATGTCCCATTATATTGATGATCCGAATGTCCAGTGGGCTATTAGGGTTTGGCAGGGACAAGAAAAAGATGAAGTTTGTGGTAAACCGACATCGCACTTCACACGAGAAAGAGCAGAAAATTATTTTCGGAAAGTGCAACCAGTTGTCCCATTCTTTTTAGCAATTTCCAAGGAAATCGACGTAACCCCTGAGGTCGCCTACCTGTCTGTTATAGAATCCCAATACGCCACCCAAGAAGGAAATGGATATTTAGATGGAGAAGTAAATGGAAGCGGCAGCACCGCTGCAGGAGCGTTTCAAATTCTTGATTCCACGGCCTTTGGAATTGCCCGTTCGTATAAAACTTCAACCCAGCAACTGGGATTTGATCTCCCTGTGTTTAAAGTCCAAAATCGAACTTTGAACCCCAATGATTTTCGTTACTATCCGACAACCTCTTTTTTAGCAGCCTCACTTTTAATGAAAGAAAACTTCGATGTCTTTCATACCGATCCTGCACTAGCAATTTTGGCCTACAATCAGGGCATGGGAAAAACCGCTTACATTCAAAAGTGTGCCCAGGAATCTCAACTTCCTAACCAACAAGTTGGCGTTTCTTCGCAATCCAAATTTGATAGTTGTATGAACCAATACACGGTCCCAGCCATGAAAGCCGCCTTCCGAGAGCGGCACATGTATTTTGACACCACACTTCAAGATATTCGTGAGTATGGAATGGGAGCCTCTTGCGAAGAGCTTCACTACGTTTATGGTTGGTTGGCTTTAAAATTCATCGGTTCCAATCCTAAATCCTACGGCTTTCAAACGCCTGATGAAATGGATCTAAAGGGCCTTGAACCTCAGATTTATTATCCTAATAAACCTTTTCCTCTACCTCCGGTAGACCCAAAATCGATCGCCATCTAAGAAAAAAGAGCCCTAAGTTCTTCAACAGTTTCTTTTGCAAAGTCTATGAAACGGAAACTTTTAACTACGAATGAATTCCTTCTTGAAGTTTTGCTAGTTTTAAAGTGTTTTCTAGCAGCATTGTGATCGTCATTGGTCCGACCCCTCCAGGTACAGGGGTGGCGGCCATCACTCGGCCTTCGAGTTCATCAAAACGAACATCTCCACAAAGAACGGACTGGCCATTGGATTTTTTTATCCTGTGTATTCCCACATCGACTACGACAGACCCTTCTTTAAAATCCTCTCGTCCAAGCATCTTCGGGTTCCCCGCAGCGACAACGACAATATCGGCCTCTTGCGTGTGTTCTTTCAGGTGAGGTGTTTTAGAATGACAAACCGTCACTGTGGCATTGGCATCTTGTAACAAACGAGCCATAGGAATACCTACAATCTGGCTGCGACCGACAACAACTGCGCGGCGGCCCGCTATCGGGATTTTATAAAACTTCAAAATCTCCATCACCCCATTGGGCGTGCAAGACACCACTCTTGGCCGACCAGCCATAAAAAGTCCGATGTTTTCTATAGTTAATGCATCGACATCTTTGAGAGGTGAGATCCAAGAAAGAACTTCGTTTTCATCTAAACCTTTTGGCAATGGAAGCTGCACAAGAAGTCCATGGACATGGGTATCTTCATTTAGCTGTTGGATTTTAGATTTCAAATCTTTCATTGTCGTGGATGCCGGCATCTTGATCACCGTCGAATGAAATCCGACAGTTTGGCACGCCATTTCTTTGTTACGAACATAGACCTGACTGGCTGGATCATCCCCAACTAAAATGACGGAAAGCCCTGGAGCTTTATTATATAGGCTTTGAAACTCCTCTCCCTTTTGGCGAATAACCGCTCGCAAGGACTCAGAGACGACTTTTCCGTTTAAGATTTTCATATTCCACTTCCTTTATTTGCAAGAGGGATTTAAATACCACGATCTAGAAGATTTCTCTTGGTTTTTTAGTTAAAAAAGATTTCAACCGTGTTCCCATTTTGCTGTGCCACTGGCTTTTACATCAGATGAAAAACAAAGAGAAATCCTCTAAATGGACGGGGTCGAATATACTCTTTCCCCTCGGAAAACCAACCGTTATATGACCCTAAGGATCTCATCGTTCCTTGATATTGACTCAAATACGGAAATATCCTATTTTGTAAGCACTTCCCAACTCTTATGAAGCGAGGCAAAATGTCCAATAAGGTCCAACTGTCAAAAGATGGAAAATCGATTGAGTTTAAGCAATCGGAAACTCTTCCCGCTACGGCTAAAAAATTTCGTCGCAGCCCCGATATAGATGGATTTTATAGATTTGTTTACGAAAATAATCTGCAAAAAGAAGCCTACACGATTCTAGAGTCTATTGCTGCGCGCCGTAAAACTGAGAAGAAAAAGGCTGAAAAAGCAGAAAAAAAGAAAAAGAAGTAAGTCCGGACTGTCCGAACGGATTTCGAATTTCTTAAGCACTCACTCTCCTTAAATTAGATTTCTTTGCTGGTGGCCTCTTTGCATTAGTCCTCCAGAGAGGAGGTCTATATGCCACAAAAGTGTTTTTCCAAGAACCAAAAGGGACAAGGACTCATCGAGTATCTTATTTTAGTGGCTATTATTGCCATTGCTTCGATTGCTGTAACTCGGGTCCTCGGTCAACAAATTAAACGAAAGTACACAGAGATAGCTTACGCCCTTTCCGGAGAACAGAGAAAGCTCGCACAGCCAAAGATCGATAGTTCCATCTATCAAAAAAGTGATCTGAGCAATTTTATGAAAGGCAGCGCCGCTCCCCACTCACAGGAGAATTCCTCTCGTGACTGATGCCGTCACCCATTCAGAAAAGGGCATGGCCATGATGGAAGCCTTACTCGCAATGATCGTTCTATTATCATTGTTTTCCATCGCGGCCACCATTTTTTACGTCAGTTATAGTAAACTAGTTTTAGATCATCTGACCTATCAAACCACTCTTTGTTTGGCCAAGCACACTTCACCACGGACCTGTCGAAAGCAGGCCCTCTCACAAGGGAAAGATTGGTTGCCGATCGGTAAACTGAGGGTTCGTCATCTTAACAAAAAGGCGTCTATAAAATGCCAACTTCGTAAACGCCACTGTTTTGATTTTTTCACCAGCCTTGAATGGTCTATCACATCGGCAGCCAAAACTAGCATCTTCTTGAAATTCCCGAAGTTGAGCTCTTCTTACTTACTTTCTGAAGAGGCCTACAATCTATGAGTTTTTCGGAAAGAGGATTTGCTTTAACTGCAGTAGTTATCCTATTGCCGATCTTCATTAGTCTCAGCCTCCTCCTTTTTTCTATCGCTTCTCTTCTTCAAACTAAAGAACAGAGCCATCGGTTGTGTCTCGTTAACTTGCTAAAATCAGAATATGAATTGAGAAAACCATTAAAGAGACTCTTTGCTCTGAACCCAAAGGCGCAGACGCTTCGAACTAAGCGAAAAAAGGCGGAAGCTGCCTTCAAGGTGGCTCTTGTAAGCGGAGAACCCGCTCTCATATCAACGGCGAAAGCCTACCTTATCTATGTGAAAGGCCAGCAGCTCTCTCTGCGTGCCAAGCAACAAAGCGAAGTTATGGAGATCCAATCGATCGCGAACGAGCGAGAGCGACAACTCCGCAAAGACTTTCAAATGCAGTATCAAACTCATCTCAAAAGTTTTAATAATGGTTCCTTTTCTCCGCAACTCATCTTTTACCCTCCTCTGTCGCTCTCACCCAGCTATCGATTGGCTCCGTTTACACTAGAGCCAACGACCCTGCAGGCAAGATGGAGCATTAAGGCCAATCACAGCCACTTTCTCGAACACATTCCGTTTCTTAAAAATTTAAATAGCCCACTTTCCCTCAAAGGTCAGTGTGCAACCGAACTCAAACTAAGGAAAGACAAATGGCATATAAGAATCAAAGAGGGCAGGTCCTGATAGAGATGATTGTCTCCATTATAGTACTATTAACTCTATTCACTGTCGTCACTCACACTCAAAAATCAATAATAGAGCAGAGGCAAAAAGAACGAAAAATTCATATCAGGGGACGAAGATGAGAACTCCCAAAAGTCTAAGTGAATTTAAGTTGATCAAGCCCGCGCGGAAACTTTGGGAGTCAAGGGATCGTTTAAACCAACTCCCAATTTGGTCGATTTTTGTCGTCTTTATCTTGCTCACGTGGCTTTTTACTTTAAGTTCAGACAAACCCGCTCACAGCACCTCGAATGAGGGAATCGCTCTATCGACTTTTATTCCCAGTGGCTACACTTTGATACCTCTACAAATTGAAAACGCCGAAGTGCTCACCCATCTCTTGGGACCCTTTGGAGTCATCGACCTTTATAGGGTGAACCAACAGAAAAACGACAAACCCCAACTCATTGCACGTGGGATTAAACTTCTTAGAGCTCCTCAGGTACCAGAAAAATTTGCAGCACTGATTCCCTTTGAAAATGGACATTTATTTGTGGGAAATCACTTTCGCTTCTTTGCCACATTAAGGCAAAATTCCGAGGTTTTAAATCAGTTTCCTAAACCAAAATTGAAACGCAAAATCATTACAGAAACCATCGACCCACTTTAAAAATTAAAAACCGGATCCTCGTGTTGCGAATGAATTTTAAATTACACCCTTTAATTGCAGATGAAGGTTCAGATCCCCTTAATAGTCCCAATGCGAATGCACGAAGATCACATATATTTAGCGTAGGGCGCTCTGACAAGCAGGATGCGGTCCCGCCACAGGCGGGATGGCAGCAAGGCAGGAGCCGTGCCCCGAAGCTGAATGTATGTGATCTTCGTGCATTCGCATTGGGACTATTAAGGGGATCTGAACCTTCATCTGCAATTAAAGGGTGTAATTTAAAATTCATTCGCAACACGAGGATCCGGTTTTTAATTTTTAAAGTGGGTCGATGGTTTC
>JAGRAG010000094.1 GCA_020435025.1 Bdellovibrionales bacterium
GAACCGGGAACTTTTTTGAATTTTGAGATATAAGATTTCCATGGATGTGATAGTTAGAAAATATGGTGGCAGCAGTTTAGCAACCCCTGAGCAGATTCTCCAAACGGCTCAGCAGATTGCCCAGTTACATAGGGAAGGTCATCCCACCATTACGGTCGTCAGTGCCATGGGGAAAACGACGGACGAACTTGTGCAACTGGCCTATAAAGTCAGTTCGCATCCCAACCGCAGGGAACTAGATATGCTATTAACAACCGGTGAACGGATTTCTATGTCCCTGCTCAGCATGGCACTTCATGATTTAAATTGCCCTGCCATTAGTTTTACCGGCAGCCAAGCAGGGGTTTTCACCAACGATGACCACAGCGATGCCCTCATCCATGAACTCAAACCCATTCGAGTTGTTGAAGCTCTTGAAAATCATCGGCCCGTTGTACTAGCCGGTTACCAAGGCGTCGATCCAAAGACAAAGGAAATCACTACTTTGGGTCGAGGGGGCTCTGATACAACAGCTGTGGCGATGGCCGGATACTTTCAGTCAAAAAGATGTGAAATTTTAAAAGATGTCAATGGACTTGCTAGTGCCGATCCAAAGCTGGTACCTACGGCCCACTTTTTAAAAGAAGTCTCTTATAACTCTCTTTTAGAAATGTGTTTTTGGGGCTCAAAAATTTTGCATATTCGTTCCGTAGAATTAGCCAAAAATCTCAATGTCCCTTTATTTATAGGATCCTCTTCTCAACCCAATATCGGCACTCGAGTCGTAAAGGAGACCAAAATGTACGAAGATTTTAAAATTCTTTCTGTCAACTCACACAAAGAGGTGGTTCACTTTCGGATTCAGTCTTCCAATTTAGCTGACGGATTTAGCAAATGGAATCAATTCCTAAAAACCAAAAACTTACCCAGTCTCTCCGCTCTGGCTTCTATCTACGATAAAAATGAAAAAGCCCTTCGCTTTATGTTCACGGCCGATAGTGAAATCATCCATGCCATTCAACAATCTCTATCTTCGGAGTTTTCAGATATTACAGATATGAATTTAATACTTTCATCTGTAACCATCACCGCCAATCAGAGAGTGAACGAAGGCACCCGTTTACAAGCAATGACCGCTTTAGCTGAAGCAGGCATCTCTATCGAAAAGATGTTAACAACTCCGCTCAGTTGCACTTTTTTTGTGAGCCCATCACAGAGAGAAGACGCCATTTGCTGTCTTCACTCTCTGACATTTTCTTAAGGCTGACAGCTGTATCTCAAGTGATAGGTTCCAATTGGCAGTTCTTTATTAAAAAGGATCTTCACTCCACTGACAACATAACTCATGTTAAGTGGCGTCTCTCCGTTGACAGAATCATAACTAAACAACTGGACCTCGCCATTATAAGGTTCACACTCCAGTGTTGCCCCCTTAACAATATCTCTCACACTCTGACCAATATCTTGCAATTGCGAAGAGTAATTACTTTCACAAACAGAACCGATCATCGACCCCCCAGCAGTTCCAGCTCCTAAAAGAGATGATAAGTCAGCATAAGTTTGGCCATATTTACCGATACGAACTTGAGTTCCCCACCAAACAAACCAGCCTCGATCGTCCAAACAAGCCAAGTCGCCTGGCTTAACAATGATCGAATTGTAAGTGAAGTTTTTGTTGGGAAACGTACTTTGTACTTTATCAATTAAAGACTGAGGGCTATTTTGATGGCCCTGAATGAATGTCTCATCTTCATCAGAAATTAAAATAATAGACAGAGCTGCATCATTTCTAAAAAAGGACCGGTTCGGTGCATTTAAAGAGCCCGACATCTGGCTTCTTTCGATAGCCCTATAAGTCGCATAGATTCCCTGCTCGTCGCCGCTACCTGTTTCCTCACGCTGCAAAGTTGCTCCAATCACTCGCCCAACAGCTTGAGGATCCATAGCTGAACTTAAAATCGTGTCATGACTAATGGAATTCAAATCCGCACTTGTCCCTTCAAGCTTCAAAAGAACCCCATCTTGTTTAACGGCTCCTATCCTGTAGTCTACATCTGTCAAAGTAAATGCGATCTGCCAATCCATGCCATCTATATTTGTTAAAAAACCTTGGATTCGGCTCGCCATATTGGCTTGAATCGTTTCCATAGATTTTGAATTATCCACGACAAATAAAATATCCACTTTAGGATCGCCAACAGTAACCGTTGTCATCTTATCTGCAGGAGGTTGAACAGCGAGAACATTCCATTCTGCTGTGGCCTGACTGGTGTTACCGGCCAGGTCCATAGCAATCACTTTAAAAGTAGCCACGCCAGAATGAGACATAAGCAACTGTTGAGGAACTAAAGATTCACAGGTCGCTTGCAGCTCTCCATTAAAGAAACATTGCAAATGACTGGATGGGAGTGACTCACCTTTATCTGTAGCAGAAAATAGTAGATCCGCTGTCGTTCCCTCTTCGGGGTTCATCGGCACAGTAATAAACTCGATTTCAGGACTTGTTTTATCAACATTCCAGATAACAACCTGTTCTTGGCTGACATTGCCGGCTTTATCGTAAGCGACAATTTTTACAACATGAGCCCCTTCCTCCATCTCCTCTTTTACAAAAGGAGAGGTGCACAGTGAGGCTCCACCACTATTGTAGTTACAATTCGTGTGAGAGACTCCAGAACGATCATCAGTAGCACTAAAGGAAATTGAAACAACAACGTCTCCAATCACATCATTTGGGATACTTCCTAAGCTGAGAACGGGAGGAACTCTATCAAGCATCCATGAGTACTCAATAATATCTGATGAGTTTCCGGCTTTATCAACAGCTTTAGCCTGAAAAGTGTAGCTTCCGTCAACAGGTAAAGTGAACGTGTAATCCGAAGAGCACACCTTTAGTGTTTCGCCTTTTAAACTGCAATAGTAAGTCACTTGCGGATTGGTATAACCAGTGTCAAAGGCCTTCATAAGAAAACGAGATTCAGCTGAATTGGAAAATAGCTTAGGAGTTTTTTCAAAAGCTATGGTTGGTTTTATAGTATCTATCACCCAACTGTAGGTGGCCGGACTAGAAACATTTCCAGCATCGTCTTTGACCGTCACCTTAAATATATGCGTTCCATCTCCTAAATCCACAGATTGATATGGGCTGGTACAACTACCATAAGGTCCATTATCTAAACTGCATTGAAAATCAGACAAAGGAATGCCCTTATCATTTCCGACAAACTCAAATCGAGCTACTTTTTTATTCGTAATCGGGTCCGGCGCTTTAGTGATCTCAACAGTTGGAGCACTGGCATCGACTTTCCACACCACGGACTGTGGCATAGAAACGTTACCTGCATAATCAAGAGCTTGTACAAGAACTGAATGTGAACCTTCTGACAATCCCATCAACTTCAAGGGAGAGGAACAAGACTGTTGAATACCACCATCGACTTTACACAGGAAGCCTTTTACCAAAGAAAGATCGTCAACTGCTGAAAAGATAACTTCGCCTTCTCTAGAGTTAGTCAATTGCGCAGGATAAGAATGAATCGTCACAACAGGCGGTGTTCGATCGACACTCCAGTTAAAAGACTCAATATTTGACTGGTTTCCCACCCTATCCTTTGCTTTTACATAAGCAAACTGCTGGCCTTCACCAGGAACCGTCATAGCATATTCATTCACACAATTTGACCAATTGATCTTGTCCAAAGAACACTTAACTTCCGAAACACCCGTAAAATTGTCAGTCACAGTAAATGGTACCGTTTGGTGGTTTGTATTCGACCACATTCCCTGATTTTTTTGAAAGGCAATTTGAGGTGCAATTTCATCATTAACAATAGCATCTGATCGACAACCCGATATAGAACCAGATTTAGATTTAAATAAAGCAAAAACGGACACTTCACTATTTCCATTTTTCAGCTGCCAATACTTACTAGAAGAGTAAGGCTCCCAACGGCCATCTTCACAGTCGGAGTCATTACTGATCTTCATCTCTTTAGCGCCTCGACCATCTAAGGTTAACAGAACCGTTCGATCGTTAGTGAACTCATCGCCATTATTAATAAGTATAGAAGTTAACTCGATATCATTGGCAATCAAGAACTCTTCTGTCGTTTCGAAGTTAACCTGTGAACAGGCGGATATCAGTGGTAAGAGAAAAATCCAAGTAGCCTTCCTGTTTACGTACTTAAAAAAGGTTTTCATGACACTTCCCCCAAAGTTTGTCTCATGGAACCACTAACAACAAAAGACTCTGACGAGTCTCAACCCGAGACACCTCTATATATTGCAATCAAAATGCCGGGGAAAGTGTGCCATATACAATAGGATAAGAATGAACACCGATTCTTAAATTTGAGGTGGCTATGCTTTTTTCACTGTACAAACATAAGACACACGAATCTTCCACAAATAAATCTACAGCATCTATTTTTGAGACATATTCCTTAAAGTCCATTTACTTAAGTGAGTGATGATCAAATGGTCTGACTAAGACAGGTGTTTCTGTTCTGCAATGAGAGAACAGTCAGTCAGAAAGTAGTGAGTCAATTTCTGTCCTTTGCGGTTTCTAGGAGAGACCATCGTCTGCAATCAAGCCTTTTCTAGATTTCCTTGCTGGGTAAAAACTCTAAGATCTTTTCGGCAATGAATTGGTGACCTTGGGCGGTTAAGTGATTGTCAATCACATTTCTATATTGGTCTTTGTTTAGCTCTGACGTAATATCAATAAACTTAAAGTCCAAATCTGTTTTTAAGTGATCTTGTTTAGATATCATCGCATGCAGGTTGGCTACAAATTCCGAATGTTCTGATCTCTGAACGGTCACGCTAAATATCAAAATCGGTATGTTTCGTAACTTTTTGAGCATTAAGCTGTCGACAATCTGAATAAATTCTGACTCTTCATTCTCGATTGACATCGTTAAATGTCTCTGTGGCTCGGGGAAGAAAAACAAACGGATAAGAGTTACTAAGTTTTTACCAACGTAGTATTTAACCTGAGACTCCTGTTCCTTGGCAATGCGATTCCAAGTCTTTTCCGTTCGAGGATCCTTAGTCAAATTATGTTGCAGGTAATATCTGTTTTCCCATCGATCATTGCTCGCATGTTGAATAATGAGATACTTTAACTTAGAAGTATCCAAACGCCTTAAAAGCATTAGCTCGCGGGCCGTTCCGTAAGAGCTAACACCTGTATTTAATACTTTCAAACCCGTTTTCTTTTCAATGAGCTCCGAAAATCTTTTTTCTTGCTCAACTCCCCAGCCCAAAGCCTGAGAGTCCCCTAAAACGATAATGTCTGGCTGCTGCAAAGATTCTTCATCATCACGGACACCAATACTATTGTTCTTATACTCTACACTGAATTCGACATTCGCTTGCCGACAGTTTCCTGGTTTCAAGGTATAAAAGACTTCTGGATCATACTGTGAGCAGCTGCGATCAAACTGGATCATCTTTCGATAAGGAGAACTCCAATAATAGCTCCGAAGATGAATCAGAACAGGATCTGGTAAGTGCTTCGCAAAATCTGGATAAGAAAATACAAAGACATAAAAACCTTCAATGATAAATAAAGCCAGCACAAAAGAGGACAGGAAGAACTTCATCACTTCTCCATAATGGTCCTATCATATATCAACACCATTTTCTGTCAAAGATTTTAAAGGACGAAGGGAGCCGTGACTACTTTCATTTTTTGCTCAAGACGCTTCATGGATCGGTCTACATTCGTCGTAAAGAGCTTTAGCAGTCGTCTTCCTAGAGGATTATATAGGAAACCTTCG